>JBFWTA010000146.1:0-6629 GCA_050248075.1 Bdellovibrionales bacterium
CGCATGCTGGCTTTTGGCTTGGCTATCCTTATTCCGGCATTTTTCTGCGGCGAGGCCCGGGCGGCGGCATCCCTGCAAACCGCCCAGCAACGCGTCGTCACCGCACAGGAAACCATTGCCGGCCTTCAGGAAGATATCCGCTCGCAATTAAAGGTCGTGTCGGTCACCAGCGATCCCGCGGTCAGGGACCAGATATCGGCGGATATGATTGCCGCCCAGCTCAAGCTCGTCACCCTGTTTCAAAATCTGCAACACGACCAGCTCAGCCTCGCCTCCCTGACCGGTACCGCCACGCGATCGACGGACCCCTATATTCCGCTGCCGGCTGTTGGCATCTATGTCGAGGTTGTTCAGACGGCGGTTGAGGAATAGGCGGCATAGAACCGGCTAGGTGCTTTGGTAATTTTTGTACCACTCCACAAACCTGGGCACCCCCTCTTCGATCGTCGTTTTCGGTCGATAGCCGAAATCGCGGGTGCTGGCGGTGATGTCGGCGAAGGTTTCGGGGGCGTCGCCGGGCTGAAGCGGCAAAAATTCATATTCGGCTTTTTTGCCGAGCGCATTTTCCAGGACACCGATGAAATCCATCAGGTTTTCGGCGCGCGAATTGCCGAGGTTATAAAGCATTGCCGGTGGTTCGCCCGCGCGCGCCTGCGGCGGTTTTTCGAGAACGGCCAGAACGCCCGCCACCACATCGTCGATAAAGGTAAAATCGCGTTTCATCTTGCCGTGATTGAAAACCGGGATCGGCTTTCCGGCGAGAATTTTTTCGGTGAAGGAATAGGTCGCCATGTCCGGCCGGCCCCACGGGCCGTATACGGTGAAAAAGCGCAGGCCGGTGACGGGCAGTTTATAAAGATGGGAATAGGTCCAGCTCATCAGCTCGTCGGCGCGCTTGGTGGCGGCATAAAGCGACACCGGTCGCGCGACTTCGTCTTCGACGGCAAACGGAATTTTCGTGTTGCCGCCGTAAACCGATGAAGAACTTGCATAAATGAAATGCGCCACTTCGGGCATCTGCCGCGCCAGTTCCAGCATGACCAGATGCCCCGTGACATTCGATTCGGCATAAGCGAAGGGGTTGACCAGCGAATACCGCACTCCCGCCTGCGCCGCGAGATGAACGATATGCGTAAAGGGCTGTTGCGCGAACGGCATCATCGCGTCGCGGTCGGCAATGTTAATTTTATGGAAGGAAAAATTTTTATACGGACGCAATTGCGCCAGCCGCACCTGTTTCAGCTTCACATCGTAATAATCGTTGATGTTATCGACGCCGGTTACCTCATGGCCGCGGTCGAGCAGCGCCCTGGCCACGCAAAAGCCGATAAAGCCGGCGGCGCCGGTAAGAAGGACACGCATTTAAAATCCCGTTTAATCGAATGGCCGGTGGCCGACAGCATAATCCAGTCTATCGAAACAGTTTACAGGCTCCAATAACGCAAATTGCCCGGCAATGCGGAGGGTTCGATTACCGATTTGACGTCGGCAACCAGCCCCCCGGGCCGCAAGCCCCGCCATACATCCGGCAAAGCGCCGACGATTTCGTTATGCGGCACCGCCAGCACCAGGGCGTCCAGATCCCGAAGCTCCGCAAGCCCATGCAGCTCAAGCCCGTATTCGTGCCGCGCATGCACAGGGTCGGCCAAAGGATCGTGTACCAGAACTTTCGTGCCGAAGGATTCAAGCTCGCGCACCATTTCCGGCACGCGGCTGTTGCGCAGGTCGCGCACATTTTCCTTGAACGCCAGCCCCAGCACGCCGATCCGCGCGCCGGAGCGCATGGCGCCCCCGTTGACCAGAAGCTTGACGATTTTCTGCGCGATGAAAACCGGCATCTGGTCGTTGATGCGCCGTCCCGCCAGAATGACCTGCGGCGTGTAGCCAAGTTCCTCCGCGCGGGCGGTCAGGTAATAAGGATCGACCCCGATGCAATGGCCGCCCACCAGCCCCGGCGTGAACGGCAGGAAATTCCATTTCGTCCCCGCCGCCTTCAGCACGTCATGCGTGCGGATATCGAGCCGGTCGCAGATAATCGCCAGCTCGTTCATCAGCGCGACATTCAGGTCGCGCTGGGTATTTTCGATCACCTTGGCCGCTTCGGCCACGCGAATACTCGGTGCGCGGTGAAGCCCGGCTTTCACCACTTTGCCATAAACCTTTTCCATCCGGTCGAGGCTTTCGTCGTCGTTCGCGGCGACGATTTTTGTGATGTTTTCCAGGCGCCGCGTCGTGTCGCCGGGATTGATGCGCTCCGGCGAATAGCCGAGCCGGAAATCGCTGCCCGCGCGCAGGCCGGAGACTTCGGCGATGCGCCGCCCGCAGACATCTTCGGTAAGCCCCGGATAAACCGTCGATTCGAACACCACCAACGGCGGACGTCCCTCCGTCACGGGCTGGTTATGGCGGCGGTGAAGGATTTCCCCCAGCGTATGACAGGCCCGCATGAGCGGATGCAAATCCGGCCGCCTGGCCTGATCGATTGGCGTCGGAACCGTAACGATAAAAAAATTGCAGGCGCTGAGCCGCCCGGCATCGTCGGTAAGCTGGGCGCGGCTGCGCACGATATCGCGGCATTCGTTTTCGCCGGTCCAGTCATCCCCGGCGCGCAGGGAATCGATCCTGTGCCTGTCGATATCGAAACCGATTATATTATCGAAATGCCGCGCCAGCCCCGTCAAAAGCGGCAAGCCGACATACCCCAAACCAATGACACCGATTTTTTCTTGCATGCGAGGCCTGAACGACCGAATCTTGTTGTTGGCAGGATAATAATCAGGGTTTAAAGCTTGGCAAGTTGTCGCAGGCGGTCTTTCCGCGATTCTCACGCTTGAAAATGAAAAAGAAGCTGCTTCCCCGTTTTTCCTTTTACCCGCGTTTCTTCGACGCGATCAAAACCTATCGTCTTGAAACTTTCTGGGGCGATCTGGGCGCGGGAATTACCGTCGGCGTCGTAGCCCTGCCGCTGGCCATGGCATTCGCCATCGCATCCGGCATGAAACCCGAAGCCGGCATATACACGGCTGTCATCGCCGGGTTTCTTGTTTCGCTGCTTGGCGGTTCGCCGGTGCAGATCGGCGGTCCCGCCGGGGCGTTTATCGTGGTGGTTTACGGAATCATCGGTAAATATGGCGTTGACGGCCTGATTATCTCGACCATCCTGGCCGGCATTCTTCTCTTTCTGATGGGAATGATGCGGCTCGGTTCGCTGATCCGCTATGTGCCGGTTGCTATCGTCACGGGTTTTACCAACGGAATTGCCTTGTTGATCATCCTGTCCCAGATCAAGGATTTATTGGGCCTTAAAATAACAAATCTTCCTTCCGATTTCCTTCCGAAAATTGTCGCACTGGCGAACAACCTGTCTTCCTTCGACGGCATAACGGCCGCCCTCGCGCTTGCCTCCGCCGCCGTTGTCTTCGGCTGGCCCGCGCTGGCGCGCATGACCGGCATCACCTTTCTGCAACGCATACCGGGAAGCCTTCTGGCTCTCGCGGGCGGCACGGCGGCCGTCGCCGTTCTGGGACTTGACGTCGAAACCATCGGCACGCGTTTCGGCGGCATCCCGTCGTCCCTGCCGGACTTCACATTTCCCCATATCAGCCTTGACCTTATCCAGAACCTGCTGCCTCCCACGCTCACCATCGCGCTGCTGGGGGCGATCGAATCCCTGCTTTGCGCGCGGGTCGCCGACGGGATTATCGGCGACCGGCACGATCCGAACCAGGAATTGATGGCCCAGGGCGTTGCGAATGTCGCCGCGCCCCTGTTCGGCGGTTATTGCGCCACAGGCACCATCGCGCGCACCGTAACGAATATACGTTCGGGCGGAAAAACCCCGGTGGCGGGGATGATCCACGCCCTTACCCTTCTTGTCATCATTCTTGCGGCCGCGCCGCTCGCGCGCGACGTGCCGCTTGCCACGCTCGGCACCATCCTGCTGTATGTGGCCTACAATATGGGCGAATGGCACGAGTTCGTGCGGCTGAAGAATTTTTCCAATAACTATCGCGTCATTCTTTTATCCACTTTCGTGTTGACGGTGGCTATCGATCTCACGGTCGCCGTCGAGATCGGCCTGGCCCTGTCGTTTTTCTTTTTCGTGACGCGGGTGTCCAGCCTGACGCGGCTGGAGCCTTTTCCGCTGGTCGAAGCCGGAGACCATGCCAGGCTCGGCAAAGAAATCGAAGCCTACCGGCTTTACGGCTCGCTGTTTTTCGGCAGCGTCGACAAGCTGGAAGAACTCTCCGACCCCAAACGTCCCATGCCGAAGGTGCTGGTTCTCAGCCTGACCAACCTGCTGAACATCGACAGTTCGGGGCTGGAGGCGCTGGAAAACCTGCACGACACGCTGGCGAAAAAAGGCAGCCGCCTCGTCATCGTCGGCGCCCAGGCGCAGCCGCTGTCGCTCATGACGCGTGCGGGATTTATGAAAAAGATCGGCAGGAAAAACATCTTCGACAGCACCGCCCAGGCGCTCGACGCCCTGACCGGCGACAAACCCGCCCCGCCGCCCGTGGTGCAGGGCTAAAGGCTACCACGTATACCGCACCGTATAGTTCAGCTTCTCGGTCTGGTCTTTTTTCACCTTGACCGGGAAATAGACGGTGTTGGCGTCGATTTTCTGGTACTGGCCGTTCGCGCGGACGATCTGCCAGTTCGCCGTGCGGTACATGTTTTCCTTGACGATCACATTCACGTCGCCGTCCTTGTGGTTCGACAGCGTGACCTCGAAGCTTTCTTCCATCACATGGCCGCCGGAATCGACGCGGAAATCGGTCTGCTTGCGCTCGCCGGTGATGTCGAAGGCGCTGCCCAGCTTGATGCGCACATCCTCGTCCTTCGGCGTGTGATCGATGGTGTCTTCGCCGATGAATTCCAGCGAGCCGTCGGCGGCATCCAGCTTACTCACCCGCACGCGGCCCGAGGGCAACGGCATGCCCACGCCGTATTTCTTGTCGTTTTTTAACGTCAGATAGACATCGACCTTCTTGTTCATCGGCGTGCCGGGATCGCGGTCGGTATAGACGCCGCCGAAACCCATCATCGGCGCGCCGTAATAAATATACTGTTTCTCCACCGGCACCTGCGCGACCTGCGGGAACAATTCGATCTGCTTGGTGGAATCCGCCGGGATGGTGGTCGAACGGCCCAGCGTATAAAGGTGGAATTCGAAAAACGCCTTTTCGGCAAAACCCGGCGCTGCCGCAGGCGCCGCCATCGACATCGTCATCTTGCGCGCTTCCATCATGTCGTTGGCCTGCGACCGGTGCACGTCGCCGGCCACCAGTTTAAGCCCCGCATTGTTATAATCCGCGCCCGATTTGTTGACGATGCTCACCCAGGCGCCGAGATCGAGAAAGCCGTTGTTTTCGTCCTTGCCTTCCTTATAGGTCGCGTTGTAATCGGCCCACCAGGTGATGCCGGTCGTCTGATAGCCGGTGTCGATCTGATGCTTGCCGGGCTTGTTGGTGTTGATGGACCAGATCAGCGTGGGTTTGGTGATCAGCCCGCCGGGCAGTTCCGGAAAGTGGATGTTGGTATAGCTGTTGATGCTGGTGACCTTGCCGTCCTTGCCCTGCAGAACCAGCGCGCCGTTGGCGCTGAGCAGCTTGCCGGTCGTATCGGTGACCGCGCCGTTGGCGGCGGCCTGATCGACAGTGACTTCCTGATCGAGGTAGCGTTCCAAAAGCTTCTGCCCGCTGACGAGATCGAAATGATAATCCTGCTCCAGCACCGACGTGCCCACGGGATCGGTCAGCGATTTGAAGGATACCGTCGTCGGGTCGATATAGGCCGCGACATCGGAAAACTTCACCTCGTTCATGCCGGATTTAAGATCCACCTCGCGCTGCTGATGCACCATGGCATAGCCGGGGATCTGGTTTCCGAACATCCATCCCCCGCCCTGCCCGCCCGGCAGCGGCCGGTACATATCCGGCGAAATCGATCCCGGCGTCGCGGTGCTGTAGATCGTGAGACTGGTTTTCTCGGCAGCCTGCGCATACGAAACCGCCAGACACACCAAAGCCACGGCAACCGGAAACGAGCGGATATAATGCATGGATATTCCTTTGAACAAAGGAAAAAGGAAGGAGCGCCATGCATAGCATATTTGGCGAAATATGCCACCTGGTGGAAAGTGAGCAAAACTCCGCAAATAAAATTCTAGGTAACGACCAGTCCCGCCCCAAGCATTCTTTTCCCCTTGCGGGCAGGGCTATCGCATATGGAAACAGCGATCGCTTCATGCCTGACAGCATTTCGGTATCGACTGGTATCGCCCCAAGCGTTCCTCCCGCCTTGAGGGGGAGGACAGGAGAGGGGGCCAGACGTTAGCGTTGAAATCAAACGTTACGCCAAATTCCCCGACGAATGTCTGGCCCCCTCCCCTTACCCCTCCCTCGAGGGGAGGGAAACGGTGCGGTGCTTCCGGCACTAGGTTGTATAAAAATCGGCATGCACTTAAGATAAAAATTTCCATATGCGATAGCCCTCCCCCTTGCGGGGGAGAACAGGGGGGGAGGTTCTGTCAAATAGAGCAAAACCCGGGCACAGAGAGGCAAAATGGCACAACCTAAATATCCGCGTACCATGGCGGCGCCGCCGTGCCGCCGGGCTGCGTCACC
>JBFWTA010000147.1:0-6612 GCA_050248075.1 Bdellovibrionales bacterium
TCCATGCGCCGGTCCATGTCGTGCCATTGCCGGAGACCGCGACGGCGTTATCGACATACCAGCTGGCGGCAGAAGCGGCGTGAGCCGAGGCGCAAAGCAGAATGCCGCCGGTCATCAGCCCAAGCCTTAGCGCACGCCACATATCCGGTCCTCTGTGATATCTTCAGGCCAGAAATTTATTACACATAGTTATTATTTTACTCTTGAGGGTATTGGTTAAGCCGGCCTTAATTAGCGGGCTATCGTGAGGCATGTTTTTAAAATTATAGGCAAATGCCCGGGCTGTATGCGCGCGGCGGAGCAAAATCTGTTGGTTTCACAGGGGCTTTCGTATAAGAAGAACCCGAAACGGAGTTGTTCATGCGCGCCGAAATCCACAACGCTTTAGCAGACATCGCGAAGTCGCTTGATCTGCTGAGGAGGCATCTTTGACCTCGACCGCGCCCAACGGCGCCTGGCGGAACTGAACGCGCAGGCCGAGGATCCCGATCTCTGGAATAACGCGTCGAAGGCGCAGGGCATCATGCGCGAGCGCACGCATCTGGACAACGCCATCCGCGGCTATTTCGAGCTCGAGCAGGGCGTCAACGACAATGTCGAAATGATCAAGCTTGCCGAAGCCGAAAACGATGCGTCGCTGGTGGCCGAAGCCGAAAGCGCCATCCTGAATTTACGCGAGCAGGCCGCCAAGCGCGAACTGGAAAGCCTGCTGTCCGGCGAGGCCGACACCAATAATTGCTATCTCGAAGTCAATGCCGGTGCGGGCGGCACCGAGGCGCAGGACTGGGCGCAGATGCTGATGCGCATGTATGTGCGCTGGGCGGAACAACACGGCTATAAGGTCGAAATGGAAGAAGAGCAGGCGGGCGAGGAAGCCGGCATCAAATCCGCCACCATTTATATCACCGGCGCCAATGCCTATGGCTGGCTGAAAACGGAATCCGGCGTGCACCGCCTGGTGCGTATTTCCCCCTATGATTCAAATGCGCGCCGCCATACCAGCTTCGCCAGCGTTTCGGTAAGCCCGGAGGTCGATGACTCCATCAATATCGAAATCCTCGACAAGGACCTTAAAGTCGATACCTACCGGGCATCGGGGGCAGGCGGGCAGCACGTCAACAAGACCGAAAGTGCCATACGCATCACGCATATTCCGACCGGCATCGTGGCGGCCTGCCAGCAGGAACGCTCGCAGCATAAAAACCGCGCCAAGGCGATGAAGATGCTTACGGCCAAGCTGTATGAGCGCGAGCTCGAAAAACGCGAAGCGGCCGCCGGCGCCATCGAGGCCCAGAAAACGGATATCGCCTGGGGCCACCAGATCCGTTCCTATGTCCTGCAGCCCTACCAAATGGTCAAAGACGCCCGCACCGGCGCCGAAACCAGCCAGGCCGCAAAAGTGTTGGACGGCGACATCGACCTGTTTTTACAGGCCTCGCTGGCGAGCCGGATCAAGGGCAGGGAGGAAAAAAAGGATTCATAATAGCTGTTCAGGGCAAATTTCGGCTTTTTCGGTTTTTGGTTTCAGGTTATAAAGCGGAATATTTTTGAAGTTATTATTTGTTGTGAATGGGGATTTTGATGAAAAACGATTTAACGGGACCGGAAGATTCTGGCATTTTACCGCCTGATGTCATCCTTATTACCCAGAATTTTCAAGGCATCACTCACATTACGGATTCACTCACCAACACCGCACGGATAGAGTTTGGATTTCGTCCATTTACCGATGATGACGCTGATTTGGTACGGGTGATCGGCAAGACAATTTCAGACGTTTTTGAAAGATTCCATGTTCCCGTTTCGGCCATGCAGAATACATACAGAGCCGGAACTATGGGTACCGCGCCGGCGACTATTGTTAAGGTCATTGTCACATGCCCCGATATCAGCGAAGCCGGCATCGGGCATGCAATCCGCGAATTCAACAAGACTTATGATCCCAGACGAAGCGATCATGCTCGCCGGGCGTCAATCGCGCCGCGCGGTTTTGGCTTTTGATGCGCGTCGACTCGTTCCGTTAACCATAAACTTCTGTGGATAGAATCTGTTTCTCGCGCCATGATTGTGGCCGCAAGGGTGACGCAGTCATTTCGTGGTGTTACAAGTCACGCACACACATTTCGCTGAAACGATGCGGAGGTCGCAATGACACGATGGCTCACGGCATTTTCCTGCGCCATTTTCTTTTGGGCGTTCTGGGACGCTTCATCGGTCGGCATATATGCGGGCACCGTGGAAACGGGTTCCGAGCCGGAATGCCGTTATATTACGTCGCGCGGTTCTTTTCAGGAGCCGAAATCCGCCGTTGCCGCACGCAGCAACAGCGCGAAATGGTGCCCTTCGACTTACGCGCGGCAGGCCGATAAGCCGGCCGGCAATAAAGTTGCCGCGTTTTAGTAGACAGAGGTTCGTTCGTGCCAATGCGCAAATACGCGGTCATAGCCTTTAATCTGATGCTGTTGTGGGGGGCGTGGTACATGTCGGGCTATGGCGTCATGGTCGGCCGTTCCGGCAATCTCGGCCGTAACTGCAATTACCTGACGGCGCGCGGCTTATTCGACCAGAACGAAGTTTCGGCAACGGCCCCGTCGCCCGAAATTCCCGTCATCGACAATTGCGCGGCGATTTACGGGTTCGAGGCGCGCGCGGAGTAGCCGAGTTTCTGATTGCGAAACCATGTCATCTGGCGTTTTGCATAATTGCGCGTGGCTTGCTGCGCCTTGGCAATTGCATCCCCGAGGGATAACTCGCCCGCCAGATGCGCCACGATTTCCCGGAGGCCGAGCGTCTTCATCGCCGGTAATTCCGGATCGATCCTTCGTTTCAAAAACGCCCGGACTTCCTCCACCGCGCCACGCTCGATCATGCCGAGCAACCGCCGGTCGCACGCCGCATAAAGTTCCTCGCGCCGCGGCATGACGAGATGTATCTCGGGATCATAAACCGGGGCATGCGTTGCCTTTTGCCATTCGCTCAGCGGTTTTTGCGTATGAGCGGAAACTTCATAGGCGCGGATAAGGCGTTGCCGGTCGTTGCGCTCGATGCGCGCGGCGCTCGCTGGGTCGTGTTTCTTCAGCTCATTGCGGAAATCCGCTTCGCCGAGCCGCGCATATAACGCCTGCGTTTCCTGGCGCACGGTTTCCGGAATAGCGGGAATATCGGCCAGCCCGCCGAGCAGGGTCCGGAAATACAGCCCCGTCCCGCCCACCAGAACCGGCACGCGGTTTTCCTTTTGCCCGTTGGCAATCGCGGCCGATGCCAGCGCCAGCCACTTCCCGGCCGACGAACGTTCGGACGGATCGAGGACGCCATAAAGTTCATGCGGCACCTCCTGTTGCGCATCAGGCTCCGGCTGCGCGGTAAGAATGGGCAGTCCGGCATAAACCTGCATCGCATCGGCGTTAATGATCACCCCATTCGTGCGCCGCGCCATATCGAGCGCCAAGGCCGATTTTCCCGATGCCGTCGGGCCCGCTATGAGTATGATTTTGGCCGGATTCATGAATGTTTTCATATCTGCGTTTAACAGCTATAGTTACTTGCATTGTCGTTCCTGCGAAAGCAGGAATTCATCGCGCGCGAATGCGCGCGTATAAATCTTGTTCCCTGGCTATAGGGAAGTGTGAGGAGGTAAAAATGGGCCTCAGTTTCTGGCATATTCTCGTGGTGCTGCTGGTGGTGCTGGTGGTTTTCGGCGCCGGCAAGCTGCCGCAGGTCATGGGCGATCTCGGCAAGGGCATCAAGAATTTCAAGTCCGGCATGGACGAAAGCAAAAGGGCGGATGCCCCGCCGCAACTGCCGCCGGCGGATAAAGACAAGATATAAATGCTCGATATCGCCTGGCCCGAGCTTGTGGTGATCGGCGCCGTGGCGCTTGTGGCGATCGGGCCGAAAGATCTTCCAAAAGCCATGCGCGTGCTGGGCCAGTGGGCAGGCAAGGCGAGGCGGGCGATGCATGACATCCAGCAGCAGTTCGAACAGTTGAACTACGAAGCCGAAATTGCCGAAAAACTGAAAAACGAACCGCCGCCCGCATCTCCACCGGACCCCGACCGTGACCGAACCGCTTGACCCGTTGCGGCAGCCTTTGCTCGCGCATTTGATCGAATTGCGGCGACGGCTCATCTGGTCGCTGGCGGCGATCACCGCGGGCTTTATCGTCTGTTATGTTTTTGCAGCGGATATTTACACTTTTCTCGTGCGTCCGCTTGCCATGGCCACGGAAGGCGAACACCGGCGTCTTATCTATACTGGCCTTACCGAAGCCTTCATCACATATGTAAAGCTTGCGCTGTGGGGCGGTTGCCTGCTGGCCTTTCCGATCATTGCCTCGCAAATCTGGATGTTCGTCGCCCCCGGTTTGTATAGACACGAACGCCGTGCTTTTTTCCCTTTTCTCGCCGCCACGCCGGTTTTATTTCTGATGGGTGCGGCGCTGGCTTACTATCTTGTCTTTCCTCTCGCCTGGAAGTTTTTTCTCAGTTTCGAAATGCCCGGCGGGCAGGGGGCGATGCCCATCCAGCTTGAAGCCCGCGTCAGCGAATATCTTTCCCTGTCGATGTCCGTCATTTTCGCCTTCGGCACCGCCTTCGAACTGCCGGTTATTCTTGTACTGCTGGCCCGCGTGGGCATTCTCTCGGCCGCAAAACTGGTTTCCTTCCGGCGTTTCGCCATCGTCCTCATCTTCGTGGCCGCCGCCATCCTCACCCCGCCCGACGTTTTCAGCCAGCTTGCCCTCGCCATTCCCATGATGGCGCTGTACGAGCTGTCGATTCTCGGGGCAAGATGGGTTGAGAAGGGTCGTAACGCTGCTGGACCGGGGGAATAGGATTTTGTACTGTCCCTGAAATAGAAATACGACGTCATTCCGGAAAAACTTTCCCGCGCATGCGGGGAAGTTTTATCCGGAACCCAGTCGCCGATACGGCAACATGGTTTTGCCGAAACCGTGACTGGGTCCCGGATAAATTTTTCTTTCGCTTTGCTTCAGAAAAATTTTCCGGGATGACGTTAAAAGAATAGGTTAAATATGCACGACATCCGCTTTATCCGTGAAAATCCCGATGCGTTTGACGCCGCTTTGAAGCGCCGCAATCTTTCGCCTGCATCCGGGGCCATTCTCACCGCCGATGCCGACCGCCGTGCGGCGCAGACGGCGATGCAGGATCTGCAGGCGCGCCGCAACGACCTGTCCAGACAGATCGGCGAGCTAAAGCGCAAGGGCGAAAACGCCGACGCGGTCATGGCCGAAGTCGCGGCGATCAAGGAAAAGATGCCGGTGCTGGAAGAGCAGGAAAAACAGCTTGGCGCCCGGCTTGACGAAATTCTGTCCAGCCTTCCCAACATTCCCGCCGCCGATGTACCGGAGGGAAGGGATGAAAAGGACAACAAGGAAATCCGCAAATCCGGCGATCCCAGGCGCGTCGACAAGCCGAAACAGCATTTCGAACTGGGCGAGGCGCTCGGCCTGATGGATTTCGAAAACGCCGCCAAGCTTTCCGGCGCGCGCTTCACCATTCTCAAGGGGCAACTGGCGCGCCTCGAACGTGCGCTTGCCAATTTCATGCTTGATAACAACACCAGTCCCGAATTCGGTTACACCGAAGTTTCACCGCCGCTGATGGTGCGCGATGAAATTATGTATGGCACCGGGCAGTTGCCGAAATTTAAAGACGATCAATTTTCGACGTTAAAAACTTCCGAAATCTATCCAAAGGTTTTTGGAATTGCTAATAAAATATACAAACAAAGAAACAAACCTTTAACAGAAGATACGTTAATTTTTACTGATCAAGAACGGCACATTTTTAGCGAAGAATTAGAAAAATTACCCACGACAGAGCGGCTCTGGCTCATCCCCACCTCCGAAGTCCCGCTCACCAACATCGTCAATGGCGATATCATCCCGAAGGAAAAGCTGCCTTTCCGGTTTACCGCAAAAACGCCATGTTTCCGTGCCGAGGCTGGGGCCGCCGGCAAGGACACGCGCGGCATGCTGCGCCAGCATCAGTTTTATAAGGTCGAGATGGTCAGCATTACCGCGCCGGACCAGTCCAACGACGAACACGAACGCATGACCCATTGCGCCGAGACTATACTCAGGAAACTCGAACTGCCTTTTCGCACCGTCGTGCTATGCACCGGCGATATGGGTTTTTCCGCGCGCAAGACCTATGACATTGAAGTCTGGATGCCCGGCCAGAATACCTATCGCGAGATTTCCAGCTGTTCCAACTGCGGCGACTTCCAGGCCCGCCGCATGAACGCCCGCACCCGCGCCGCGGGCGAGAAAAATACCGAGTTTGTTCATACGCTTAACGGCTCGGGCCTGGCCGTGGGGCGTTGCCTGATCGCCGTCATGGAAAACTTCCAGGAAGCCGACGGATCGATTAGTATCCCCTCTGCCTTGCAGCCCTACATGAACGGGCTGAAACGGATCGAAATGGCCCCCCAATGATCGTCACGAAATTGCGACATACCGGACTTCTGCTGGGGTTGAGCGTGGCGCTTGCTTCTTGCACCGTGCTTCATCCGCCCAAGCCGCAACTGCCATCGCGCAGCGACATTGTTCCGGGCGAAACAATCACCGCCCGCCGCGGCCAGAACGTG
>JBFWTA010000148.1:0-6585 GCA_050248075.1 Bdellovibrionales bacterium
CTGAACGGCAGGCGCACAAAGTCGAATCCCAAGCGGCCCAGATTCCTGATTTCTTCGCGGGTGAGGGCCTTTTCCTGTCCATCTTCCCACCAGCGCGTCAGATTGATACCGCGTTTCAATTCCGGCGCCCCGGAGGATGAAAGAATTTTATAGGTGCATCGTTCGCCGGCATTGGCGGCACCAGCAGCGAGGAGACTTATTAACACGGCGAAAAGCAGGCAGCGCAATATCATGAATGACGATCACCGGAGAAGATGGAAGGACGCCAAGCGGCAGACTATCTCGATTTTCATAACTTACACTATATCTATATATAAGCGGAATGTCAGTCATAGCCCCTACTCTTTCCCGTCCGCATAAATCGCAAACAGAGACGGGCATGGTGTTTCCGGCATCCATGCCCGTCCCGTTCAGCAGACTGCAGGCTCAATCTGCTAAAGTCCGAGCTCGTGTAAAGCGAGGGCATACAACATCAAGGTGGATGGCCCTCCCGCTTCGGCGCGGCGTGGTGCTTCCATCGTTTCGGCCTGCGGGTCCGGCTGTTTCTGACGTTGGAAAATCTGACCGGCTGTGCCTCGCTCTTGCCCGCCATGACGATGATGCATCGCTTGGGTTAACATGGCCTCCTCCTTTCGATTTCAAGTCGTTCACGCTTCTTGACCCGACTTTAGCCTGCCATCACATCCGGACGGGATGAACCAGATCACAGTGAAAGTATTTTCCTGAATGGTTTTGCATCGGAGAGAAAGATTTGATATCATGTATCCATGATGGTTAATGACAATCCCGGGAAAAACATACAAACGCAAAACGGGACGGATTCGGCGCAAAGTTTAGTCGACCGCTTGCAGTATGAAGAATTTTTCAGCCTTTTTCCCGCCGCGACGCGTAACGAACTGCTGAGCAAGGCCATCTATAAGGCCTATAAGCCCGGCGACCTGGTGTATTGCCGCGGCGACCGCGATCTATTCATGGGCGTCGTCATGTCAGGTCGTTTACGCATGAGCATGACGGCCGAAGACGGGCGAGGCGTACTGATCGGTCTGGTGGAGCGCGGCGAGGTCTTCGGCGAGACGCCCTTGCTCGACGGGTTGCCCCGCACGACCGATGCCGAAGCCGACACGGAAACGACGCTTATGATTCTCAAGCGTGACGACTTCGTGCCCGCACTCAGGGCCAATCCGGACGCGATGCTGAACGTCATCAAGATGCTATGCCATCGCCTGCGGATTTATCTCGACACGATAGACCTCATCGCGCTTCAGAACCTGCCGAAGCGGCTCGCGCGTCATTTGCTGCGTCTGGCGGGAGATTACGGCGTGGCGGAAGACGGGTATATCGTTATTCGTTCTGGCCTGAATCAGTCCTCGATCGGACAACAGCTTGCCACGTCGCGTGAGAGCATCAACAAGCAACTCAAGGAGTTCTCCGAACGGGGTTTCATCAGCCTCAAGAACGGCGACATCGTTTTGCTGGATCGTACCGGTCTCGATAACCTCGCCGGTTATTAACCTTCATTCTGCCGCGCATAGGAAACCTACGGCTTTATCCATCGCATTTTTATAAGATGCAAATCTATCTTGCTTTCCCGCCGCGCTGTCTAAGCACGGGAAATGAAAATAACAATATGGAGGAAGCCATGAAGAGACGTCTTAACATTTACACGCTTCTCGTGCTCTTTGCCGCGGCGCCGTTGCTCGCGGGCTGCGGATCGAGCTGTGAATGCCCGCGATGCCCGGGCACGACCGTTGTCACCCCGCCACATTCCTCTTCGACCGTGATTGCGCCGGACTAAGAGTCAGCGTTCCTGCACCAGCAACCGGTATTGATAAACCTTTACGTCACCGTCGTCTTCACGGCCGCGCACAATGAGGTTTGTCTCGCCGGCTGCGGCAGGGATAAGGTTTACAACATTGGCTGTACGTTCGGCTGCGACCAAGGAGGGGTTACCGGTAACAACCGACTGCGCATGCATCGATTCCGGCAATTCGATTTGCGTGGCAACGCCGACCCTTAGGCGAATTTCCGGGGAGTTCGCGTCGGGCTGGATTATGCGCGGTTCACCGGAAGCGCAGGCACTAAGGCCAAGCGTCAAGAATAATACGAGGTGCCGTTTTTTTAGCATGTTGTAAATCCTTATGCCGTGAAACGCGAAGACAGGCACGTTGCGCCGCTCCGTGAGCACGGGCAATAGGCTTTATGTTTATGCGACCTTTTGTTTCATAAAGCCCCCCTCTTGCGCGCAATGGTTGCGTAGCGTAATCACAGCCTTTGATCGCATAATCGGATTTGCTAAACAGCCGGTCGCCTTCCGCATCGCGGGAAGTCCTTGAAAGGGCCCTTTATGATCCTCGGCATGTCGCTTGAGACATTTACGTTCATTCACACCTTTATCAGCCTTATCGGCATCGCTACCGGCTTGGTCGTTCTGGTACTGATGTTATGGAGACGGCCCATCGGCGGTTGGAACGCCATGTTTCTGCTATCCACCATGACAACCAGCATCACGGGCTTCTTTTTTCCTTTCGCCATGGTTGGACCGCCGCACATTGTCGGCGTCATTTCGCTTGTCGTTCTGGCGGTCGCGCTCTGGGCGCTGCATGGAAGACTTCTGGCCGGCGCATGGCGGATGATTTATGCCATAGCGGCAATGCTGGCGCTTTATCTGAACATATTTGTCGGTATGGTCCAGGCTTTTCAGAAATTGACGTTTTTCAACGATCTCGCGCCCACCCAGAATGAACCGCCCTTTCTGGTCGCGCAGGCTTTTGTGCTGGGCGTGTTTATCGTTCTGGGCTTCCTCGCCGTGCGGCGCTTTCAGAGAACCTAATTAACGACCACGACTTTTGCATCGCCGCGGCGATCGGTGACATTGACCGCAACATCGTTGGCATGGCGGCGCAGCAAAATATCGACGGTCGCCTCGCCCAGCTTCAGATTGCGCAAAGACACTTCGTCGAGAAAAGGCGGCAAAACCGGCTGCTCGAAGCGGATCTCGTGCGTGGAATAATTGCATTGCAGGCCAAGGCAGGCTTCCAAAAGACCGAAAGGCGTTGCGCTGGCCCACGCCTGAGGCGTGCAGGCGACCGGGTAACGTGTCGGCCCCTTGTTTTTCTGCCGGTTGAAACCGCAAAATAATTCGGGAAGACGAAGCATATCCATGTACTGCGCGGCGTCGAACAAAGCCTGGGTTATTTTAATGACATCCTGTTTCCGACCATACCGGGCAAGCCCCATGGCGATGAGAGCGTTGTCATGCGGCCAAATGGAGCCGTTGTGATAGGCCATGGGATTATAGCGGCGCTCACCCGACGATAATGTGCGGATACCCCAGCCGGAGAATCCTTCGCGGTTGAGCAGTCTGGCGGCTACGCGCTCGGCATGCTCCGGACTCGCGATTCCGGTAAACAGCGTCTGGCCGGCATTGGAACTGCGCACCTTGCACTGGCGCTTGTCGCCATCGAGCGCAAGCGCATAGGTGCCCATTTCCTCGCACCAGAACGCCGCCTCGAAACGCTGCCTCAACGTTTCCGCCTGCTGCCTGAGTTTTTCACTGAGCACGGCATGGCCGAGCGCCGCCGCCATTCCTGCCGCAGATGATTTTGCAGCATAAACATAGGCCTGCACTTCGCATAAGGCGATAGGGCTTTTTGCCAGCATGCCATCGGCATGGGAAATGGAATCATGCGAATCTTTCCAGCCCTGATTGGTCAGACTTTTACTGCCGCGCGCGCGATATTCGACAAAGCCGTCTTTATCGACATCGCCATATTCATCAATCCAGTTCAGGGCGGCGAGAATATGAGGCCAGAGATGTTCGACGACCGGCCTGTCGCCGGTCTGTTCGAAATAGCGTCCGGCAAGCAGGATAAATAAGGGTGTGGTATCGACACTGCCGTAATAAAGTCCGAACGGCACTTCATGCAGGCGCGCCATTTCGCCTTGCCTGGCTTCATGCAGGATTTTTCCAGGCTCGGCATCGGACTCTACATCGTCCTCCCTCGCCTGGGTCGCCGCCAGGAAATTAAGAACACCTTTGGCGACTTCCGGATCGAGCCATAGCGTCTGCAGCGCCGTGATAATCCCGTCGCGACCGAAAGGCGCGCTGAACCACGGCACTCCAGCATAGGGATAAGGTCCCTGCGGCGTGTCGGTAATCAGCATATAAAGATCGGCCGTCGACCGGCTAAGCACCTGGTTCATCATGGCATTCGAGGTCATCACGGTCGCGAAGCGTGACATGGATTCTCGCAGGTCGCGGCGCGATTTACGCAGGCTGAAATAGAATTCGCGAGGCTGCGTCGGTTGCTCGTTGAAGCGCACCGTAGTGAGCATGGCCGTGCGCATAAAGGGAGCAAGCTCAAGCTCGAACACCGCCATATTGTCGGTAAGCTTCGAAGGAACCGGAGAAAAATCAAGGCGCGTCACGCGCTCCACGTTATCGAGGCCTAGATAACGGAAGGTGACCGTATCCGGCGCTTGGCGTTCAATCCGCACCGTTCCGCGCCGGGGGCGCTGGATGCCGCGCACCTCGAATAAATCGGCAAAATCCGCATCAAACTTTACGGCCAGATGGAATTTATGCGTCGCCTGGTCGAAGTTATAAAGAATGATCCGCTCGTAACAGGCTTCCTGCCATAGAAATTTCGAACGGTTGACATACAGCATCTCGCGGGTGAGATGCAGATTGCCGTTAAGATAGATATCGGGATTGGCCAGATCGGCGACCAGCATGGCATTGTTATCGTGCAGCGTGGAACTAAGCAGCAAGGGCCGGTGTCCGTAGACCAGCAATTCCATTTGCGATAAATGGCGCGTGTCTTTGTGATACAGGCCGTCGGAACTGCTTTCGCCCTTTACAATATTGCCGTGCTGGTCGAAGACGCCGAAGGTATCACCATGTTTAAGAGTGCGTTGCCCGCGCTCGCCCGCGGAATAGGTCGCGGGAATGTAGAATTCTCCTGCCTGGTCGGCGATTTTTTCAGCTTCGGCCTCTACCGACATTATGCCGTCCTTTTTGCCTTGGGTACCGTATCGAGAATTTGAGTATAAAGCGAAACATAATTTTCGGCCATGCGCTCGACGGTAAAATGTTCTTCGAAATAATGACGGATAAGTGTCCGATCAAGTTCGGGCAGGCGCTTAATAGCTTCAACAGCCCCTTCTATATCATGCACAATGAAGCCCGACGTTCCGTCCTTGATCACCTCCGGCACAGACCCGCGATTATAGGCGATCACCGGCGTGCCGCAGGCCATCGACTCGATCATCGTCAATCCGAACGGTTCCGGCCAGTTGATCGGAAATACCAATGCCATGGCCTGGCCGAGAAAACTTTCTTTTTCCTTATCGTTGATTTCGCCGATAAATTCGACATAGGGGCTGTCGAGCAGCGGGCGTATCTTGTTCTCGAAATAGTCCTTATCCATGGGATCGACCTTGGCCGCAATCTTGAGCGGAATGCCCGCCTGCAGGGCGATGGCAATGGCCTGATCGGGACTCTTTTCCGGTGCTATGCGGCCTAGAAACGCCAGATAGCGGCCGCGTTTGGCATTTAATTTATAAAGCGAGCGCGGCAGGCCATGCGCTATGGTGCCCAGCCATCGCACGGGCGGCATCGGCTTGCGTTGCGAATTTGAAATGGAAACAAGCGGGATATCCGAAAACGCCTTATAAAACGGCACAAGATCGGGAAGGTCGAGACGGCCATGAAGCGTGGTCACCGTCTTGTCCTTAATATTGCGAATAAGCGGAAAGTGGATGGTGTCGATATGGAAATGCAGCAGATCGAATTCGTGAACAGACTGCATAACCTGATCGAGCATGACCAGGTGGCTGTAAAGGTGATTTTCTACAGAGGGATCGAGGCGCAGTGCATGGGGAATAACAGGGACAAGTTCAGCCTGGGTTACAGAATCACCGCTCGCAAACAGGGTCACGTCATGGCCTTGCCTTACAAGTTCCTCCGTGAGGCATGAAACCACGCGTTCGGTGCCCCCATACAATTTCGGCGGCACGCTCTCGCAAAGAGGAGAAATTTGAGCGATTTTCATGGGGCATTCCAGATTGTCGTTCCAAAATGCTCACCTCCCACATAAAAATCAAAAACGACAATAATATAAATGCATAAGGAACCTATAAAAACTTCATATGTCTATTGACCGAAAAAACACTTAATTGTTACATCTCCGCAAGGAATTCTGGGGCATGACCCAAGAATGTTCGCGAGTCTGGCGGAATTTTTTAATTCAGAAAGTTTCATGCCGCATGGGCATTGTTTTTTCTGGCTGCCGGAAATTTTATGGCTGCATGTCGGATCGGATACGCTGATTGCCGCCGCCTATTATTCAATCCCAACTTCCCTGCTTTATTTCGTAGGCCGGCGCAGCGACATTCCTTTCAAAAATTTATTTTACCTTTTCGGCGCCTTCATTCTTTTATGCGGCACGACCCATATATTGACCATATGGGTTATCTGGCACCCTGACTATGCAATCGAGGGCATTGTAAAAGCAGCCACTGCCGTCGTTTCGGTTATTACGGCTATCATATCATGGAAAATTATTCCCAAAGCGCTGGAGCTTA
>JBFWTA010000149.1:0-6511 GCA_050248075.1 Bdellovibrionales bacterium
TACGCTTTCGGCAAAGGCCGCGCGGATGGCGAGGCGGAAAAGCGGTATCTTCTCGGCGGCTAGGGCGCCGGCCTTGCGGATATGTGCAATCTCGGCCTGCCGGTTCCTCACGGCTTCACGATCACCACCGACGTCTGCACTCATTATTACGCGCACCAGAAATCCTACCCGTCCGATCTCAAGACCCAGGTCGATGCGGCGTTGAAGCAGATCGAACAGACCGTCGGCTGCGTTTTCGGCGACGCGAAAAATCCGCTGCTGGTCTCCGTGCGCTCCGGCGCGCGCGCCTCGATGCCGGGCATGATGGACACGGTGCTCAATCTCGGCCTGAACAAGCAAACCGTCGAAGGCCTGAAAACCCGCAGCGGCGACGCGCGCTTCGCCTATGACAGTTACCGCCGCTTTATCCAGATGTACGGCAATGTCGTTCTCAACATCACGCCCCATAAATTCGAGGACGTGCTCGACGACGTAAAGCGCGGCCACGGCTATACCCAGGACCTTCAGATGAAGGCCGAAGACTGGCAGGAAGTCATCGACGGCTATCTCGCCCTCGTCGAAAAAACGCTCAAAAAACCCTTCCCCCAGGACCCGCAGGAACAGCTTTGGGGCGCCATCGGCGCCGTGTTCGGCAGCTGGATGAACCAGCGCGCCATCACCTACCGCAAGCTGCACGACATCCCGCATGACTGGGGCACCGCCGTGAACGTGCAGGCCATGGTGTTCGGCAATATGGGCGAGGATTGCTGCACCGGCGTCGCCTTTACCCGCAATCCGTCGACCGGCGAAAACGCCTTCTACGGCGAATATCTCGTTAACGCCCAGGGCGAAGACGTCGTCGCCGGCATCCGCACGCCGCAGCATCTGACCGTCAGGGGCAAGCAGGAAAACAAATCCGACCTGCCCGCCATGGAAGAAGTCATGCCCGCCGTGTTCAACCAGCTGAACGACGTGCGCCTCAAGCTCGAAAAACACTACCGCGACATGCAGGACATCGAATTCACGGTCCAGCAGGGCAGGCTTTATATGCTGCAAACCCGCACCGGCAAGCGCACCGCCGCCGCCGCGCTCAAGATCGCGGTCGATATGGTCAACGAAGGCGTCATCGACAAGAAAGAAGCCGTGAAGCGTGTCGATCCCGCCTCGCTCGACCAGCTCCTTCATCCGCGCCTCGATCCGAAGGCCAGGAAAGACATCGTCGCCAAGGGCCTGCCTGCCTCGCCGGGTGCGGCGTCGGGTAAGGTCGTGTTCAGCGCCGACGAGGCCGAATCCCTCACCGGCAAGGGCGAGAAAGTCATTCTCTGCCGCATCGAAACCAGTCCCGAAGACATCCACGGCATGAACGCCGCCAAAGGCATCATCACCAGCCGCGGCGGCATGACCAGCCACGCGGCGGTCGTCGCGCGCGGCATGGGACGCCCCTGCGTCGCGGGCGCCGGCGACCTGCATATCGATTACGGCAAACAGCAAATGACCGTGAAATCCGTCACCGTGAAGGCGGGCGATGTCGTCACGATCGACGGTTCCACCGGCGAGGTGATGCTGGGCGCCGTGCCGACTATCCAGCCCGAGCTTTCCGGCGATTTCGCCGCCGTGATGGGCTGGGCCGACGGCATGCGCAAACTCCGGGTCCGCACCAACGCCGAAACGCCGAACGACGCCCGCACCGCGCGCAAATTCGGCGCCGAGGGCATCGGCCTGTGCCGCACCGAGCATATGTTCTTCGACGCCACCCGCATCACGGCGATGCGCGAGATGATCATCGCCGAGAACGAAAAAGGCCGCCGCGCCGCGCTCGCCAAGCTCGAGCCCATGCAGAAACAGGATTTCGTCGAACTGTTCACGATCATGGAAGGCCTGCCGGTCACGATCCGCCTGCTCGATCCGCCGCTGCATGAATTTTTGCCCAAGACCGACGCCGAAATGGCCGAGGTCGCCAAAGGTTCGGGCATCAGCGTGGACAAGGTCGCCCGCCGCGCCGCCCAGCTGCACGAAGCCAACCCAATGCTGGGCCATCGCGGCTGCCGCCTCGGCATTTCCTTTCCCGAAATTTATGAAATGCAGGCGCGCGCCATTTTCACCGCCGTGGCTGAACTCGTGAAGCAGGGCAAGACCGTGACGCCGGAAATCATGATCCCGCTCATCGCCACCAAAAAGGAATTCGATGTCCTCAAGACCCTCGTCGACAATACGGCCGCCGCTGTGATGCAACAAACCGGCACGTCGTTCAAATATCTCACCGGTACGATGATCGAGCTGCCGCGCGCCGCGCTGCGGGCGGGCGAGATCGCCGAAGCGGCGCAATTCTTCAGCTTCGGCACCAACGACCTGACGCAGACCACCTTCGGTCTCAGCCGCGACGATGCCGGCAGCTTCCTCCCCGATTACTACCGCGCCAACATCCTGGAACAGGACCCCTTTGCCACGCTCGATCAGGACGGCGTCGGCGAGCTGATCAAAATCGCCGCCGAACGTGGCCGCGCCGCGCGCGGCGATATCAAGCTCGGCATTTGCGGCGAACATGGCGGCGATCCGAATTCGGTGAAATTCTGCCACCGCACCGGGCTCGATTACGTATCCTGCTCGCCGTATCGCGTGCCCATCGCCCGACTCGCCGCCGCGCAGGCAGCCATCGAAGGCGAAAAAGACGTCGAGGCGCGCCGTAACGCGGCGTAGGCGTTAGTACTTTCTTAATCGAAAACACCCTAACCGCTTGAATTATATTCAAGGCAGGGGGCGGTAATTTTTCTCTGTTTTCTTGCGCGCTTCCACGCAGAAAAATCTTTTTTTGCCATCGGCGCAGTTTTTTATTTCCGCCTTTCAAAACATTGCGCGATATCCGATAGATGCGTGTGGCCGCTTGGTAAACAAATTTTTAACGACGATTTCTGCAATCAATTCACGCGTTGTTGAGGTCCGGGCCTCATGTTAGCCTTAACCTGCATATTTAAAGAATTTATTGGAGATCGATCATGGCAGAGAGTGGATCGACAATTAAGGAAACAACGGCAAATACTGCACCGTCGGCCCCGTCGACATCAGCCCCTGCCCGGGAAGAAAAATCAGCACCGGGCTCCGAGCGGCTTGCCTCTGTCGGCGCATCAGGAGTGACTGATTCAACTCCCCGACATGCTCCGAATGGAAACCCCCAATTTATAAACACGAGCCTCGCCTCCACCGACCCGACGGGCGACGTGATGGCCATGATTCAAGACGGGCGTACTCCCAATTTAGACCATCTCCCAGAAGCCGATAGAAAAATGGCTCTGGAAGCCATGAGACGGCGCAAACCGCCGGTTGACCTTGGCGATCCTGCGGAACACCAGGAAGGCCCCTTCCTGCGCAATACCGCCGTCCTGGCCGCATTTTTTCAGGAACCGGCCGTGACTGCCGGCGCCGCGCTTGGCCTAAGTCACGGCCTGCGCCGCCGTCATCGCGGGGGTCTCAATAAAACGCGCGCGGGACTGAAGAAAACCGGCGGCAAGCTCAAATCGGCCTTCAAGAAGGCTGCGCACGGCATGAAGGCCGCGTTACACGGCAAAGGCGCATCGAAAATTTTCACTCGCGTCGCCGGCCGTATAGGCGGCAGGGTGCTGGGTATTGCCGGTGCCTCGGCCGTGGGTGCGGCAGGTGTCGGCACCGCTCTTGCGGCAGGCGCTGTCGGGACAGTTGCGGCTGCCGCGGCCGCCGGCGCCGGCGCATGGTTCGCCATGGATACCGGATGGAATTACATAACGGGCGGAAAAGACATGACGCTCGCCAAGGCCGCAACCAAAACCGCCAGCGACTGGCGCTCGGGCATCACCGAAGGCTTCAGCCTGCTTAAACAGGGCAAATTCGGCCAGGTCGCCGCAAACACTTTTGGCTGGTACACCGGCGCAGATCCAACCGAAGTGGCGGCAGCTATCAATGATGGTGACGGCGCAAGGCTGGCGCGCGAAATGGCGCCCGTCACCACCTTCGTCGCCGAACATCCCCAACAGGCCGCCCAGATTGCGGAAACAGTTGCGGATATTGCCGCCGACTCCCGCGTCCGTCATGGCATCCTTAAGGCAGCCGGCTCGGCCGGCGGCGTCGTTGCCGCGAACGGAACAGCGGGCGATGCGCTTGACCAGGCTGCTGGCGCTTTGCAGTCAACCCCCGGCGCTGTCGACAATCTTGCTGGACATGCCCGATCGCTTGCCAGCCTGAAAGCCCTTGCTCCCGACCCCATACCGCTTCCCGGCCGCCCCGGCACAAATATATCTGCCGCAGCCACCGAAGAAGCCGAACCCGTCGGCTAGCTTTTCGCCAACCCCATTTTCATCCATTCCGGCTTCCACGGCCTGAGCTTTGCCGTCCCGCAAGCCAGCGCAATGCCGTCACACATCGCCGCTTCCGCCTTATCGATGTTCAAAAGGGCAAGCCCGGCATCGCCCGCCGAGCTTCGCATATCGCCGATGTCTTCTCCTTCGAATTTCATAATCGTACCGAATTCGGGAATTCCGCTTTCGATCTTCACCGGAAACAACCGCTTTTTCACCAGCGCCCTGTAATGCATGCGCGCCGTAAGTTCCTGCCCGACATAACAGCCCTTGGTCCAGCTGATGCCGTTCAGCAGATCAAAATTTCCTTCCGCCAGTGTCGATTTTTCCAAAATCAAATCCCGGCTGCCGTCGGCGATGCCCAGCGAAAGCCGGTGTCCGTCGTAATCTCCCGCCACGTAGCCGCCGGGCTTTTCGCCTTTCCTTGCAATCGCCCGCCAGCCCAGCTCGGGCATGCGGGGGTCGGCATAGACAGGCAAGGTGGTCGAAAGCGCGTCCCTCGCCTCGGCCGCATTCCATGCCGCCCAGACATCATACTCCGCCCGTGCATCCTCGATCGCGATCTTCGCGCGCAGCCTGTATGCCCCAAGCCGCCGGATCAGATCTTCCACCCGCGCCGCCTCGCAATCGATTAAAAATTTATCGCCGTTTTCGACGATAAACAGATCGTGCAGAAACTTCCCCTGCGGCGTCAGCAGCGCGGCGTAAATCCCCCGCCTTTCCCGGCACGATTCGATATCGTTGCTGATCAGGCCCTGCAGGAATCCGCGCCGGTCAGCGCCGCCAAGCCGCACGATGCCGCGCATCTCCAGCCGGCAGGCGAATCCTGCATTTTGTGTTGAATTCCCGGCAGCCATAGTCGTCCCGCAAAATCAAACGGTTAAACTTTCATTAACCCGAGTCCCCTAGCATTCTACCTGACGGCGAAGAATGTGAAAGCAGGCCTTGGCATGAAGACCCTCCCGTTTATCCTGATTGCTCTCGCCATGCTTTCTTTGGCGGGCTGCAACGGCACGACCGTCTATGCCGCCGGCGCCGCCACCGGCATTTTCCTTACGCGCGATAAAGACAAGCCCCCTGCCGATACCGCCAGCCAGATACCCGAGCATGAAAGCTGGTGCTATTCGACGCTCGGCTATCCGCAATGCTATCCCTATCCGATCAATACGCATCCGTCGCGCCTTATTAACGTCGAACCGCAAAACCGCTATCCGCTCACGCCCGCCCAGTATTGGGAAGCCGTTTACGCCGCGCGTTAGCCCCCAACCCTTGCGAAACAAGCCCGGACCGCTATAGTCGGCCCGTCGCATTTTTCAAAAAGGGTTTCCCATGCTCGATATCCCATCGCTTTTCGCAAGCCCCGCTTTTGCGCAGGAGGCTACGGCCCCGGCAGCCGATGCCGCCCCCCCCGGCGGTCTCGGATCGATCGGCATGGGCTTTCTGCCGCTGCTTCTGATTTTTGCGGTATTCTATATCCTTCTCATCCGGCCGCAGCAGAAGCGCCTCGACGAGCAGGCGCGCATGGTCAAGGCGCTCAAGCGCGGCGACCGTATCGTCACCGGCGGCGGCGTGCACGGCAAGATCACCAAGGTGCTGGACGATAACGAAAACCTTATGGTCGAAATCGCCGACGGGGTGCAAATCAAGGTTGTGCGGAACACCGTGACCGCCCTTGCCGCCAAGACCGAGCCGGTGATCGCGAAATCCGACGAACCCGCCAATGACGCGGAAAAGAAAGACTAGGCATCGTTATGGTTTATCTCGCGCGCTGGAAAGTCATTCTCATCATAGCGGTTTGCACGATCGGCATACTGTATGCCCTGCCAAACGCGATGAACAGGCAGACGCGGGAGTGGATCGCCGAGAACCTGCCGGGTTTCGTGCCGCATGAAGCGGTCAATCTCGGTCTCGACCTGCGCGGCGGCTCTTATTTGCTTCTGGACGTCGCCGTCGACAGCGTTATTGAAGAGCGCCTGCAAGGTCTGGTCGACCAGACGCGAATGGAATTGCGCGGGGCTAATATCGGTTACGCGGATCTCGGCGTTTCCGGCGGTGCCGTGCGCTTTCGCCTGACCGACCCGTCAAAGGCCGACGCCGCAAGGCAAAAGCTTCGTGAAATGGACAGCGAACTTGAAATTTCCGACTCCGGCGACACGTTTAACATACGCATGTCCGAAGCCAAAATCATCGAACGCAAGCGCCTGGCC
>JBFWTA010000150.1:0-6504 GCA_050248075.1 Bdellovibrionales bacterium
CGCCATGCATCTTATTCTCGTACTGCTTTTTGTTCTGGGCATGCCGATGCCCGCCAAAGCCGGGCAAGCCCGGGTTATTGCGGTAAGCGCGGCCGATGAAATTGTCCTTATGGACGGCCGGAAGCTGAAGCTGGAAGGCATGGCTCCGCCATTTGGCCATGCATCATTCCCATGGCAGGAGAAAGCGAAATCGCAACTTGAAAGCCTGATCGGATCCGGCCTTGTCGAATATAACCAGCCGTCGACCGACCGTTACGGCCGCCTGGTGGCGCAAGTGTATGTGACTGATGAAACCGGTCGGCGCATCTGGCTGCAGCAGGCCATGCTGCAGGCGGGGCTTGCTTTCGTTTACCCGCCGGCAAGTAAAAAGATAACGGAGACCGTGGCTATCGAAGCGCAAGCGCGCCGGTCGGAGCGGGGCATCTGGGCGGATGCCGCATATCGCGATATTCCTGCCGGGAGTGCGGATCTTGCCTATGGCCGTTATGCCTTTGTAAGCGGCAAGGTCGCCGATGCCGTCCGCGTCAAGGACAGGGTCTATGTCAATTTCGGTCAGGACTGGCGCAGCGATTTTACCGTAGCCGTCGCGGCGCGCGACCTGCGCGCTTTCCGGAAAATGAAACTGGATCCTCTTGAATTGAAGGGCAAGACAATTCGCGTGCGCGGCTGGATCAAGCGTAATTACGGGCCCATGATTGCCGTCAACGACCCGGCACAAATCGAGATTTTGGATTAATTCGTAAGATCGTGTTGCCTGCCCGCGGCGCCGCTTCGGCCGGCGGCAATATTTCTGTATTGGTCCAGCGCTTTTAGCATAAGGGCATTATTGGCAAGCGCGGATGGAAGCAGGGTGCCGGAAGGGATGGGCGACATGCCTCCCGAAAAACCGGTCTCCAGGGGGGGCGTGGGCGAAGGCAGGGAAGGCGAAGGCGCTTTCCCGGGAATGCCTGCCGCAAGCATAGGCTTTAAGCCGCCCGAGCGGCTCAACTGGCCCGGATAGATCTTGTTGCCCATCCGGATGCCGGGCGTACCTTGAGCAAGGGCGACGGCCATCTCCTGTTCCGGCGTTGTTCCCATGATGCCGCCGAAGGCCAGTTTGCCTAAAGCATTTTTACCGGCGGCCGGCAAAGGGATGCCGGCGGATGATACCGATGCCGGCGCTGGTAAACGCGGTTCAGTAGCCGCTTCTGCCGGAGGTGAAGAATCCGGGATAACGCCGGTCCTGTCTTTGGGCATATCCTTTGGCGCGGGCCCCGTTTCGTCCTTGCTCGTTGTGACGGGCACCCGGGGAACGGCCAGAGGAGCGGGCGGGGAAGACGAAGAAATGGTAAGAGCGGCCAGTTTAGGTTCGGCGGTTGTGGAATCCGCGACATCGATTTCTTTTGGCGCTTCCGGCGTCGCCCGGACCGCCCCCGTATTTTCGGCAGAAGCAAGTTGCACGGTCGCCTTGGATTCGTCCGGCCCGAACAGAGCGGCGATAACATGACCGCTGGAATCCTTGCCGGTTGACGAAGCAAGCTGTGTGTCGCCGATAGCTCCCAGGCCGCCCAGAACCGCCGAAGCCATTCCGATAAGGCCGCCGTATAAAATATCGCCTGCCACGCGGGATACGGGGTGAATTTCGTCTCCGGTAATAGACCGGTATATGGAGCTTACGATCGGAATATGTTCCAGCGGGTTAATAAGATCGAGAAGATCGCCAAAACTAAAATCGGTCGTGCTGCCGCATTCCGTAACGCTGTGGTCGAAATGGGTATAACGGCGCGAATCCGGACCCGATAAGTCGTCGATTTTCGTGGCCGGCTCGCTTGACGCGGCGTTGGCATTTATGTTCGCCGGCGCATAATTATGCGCATCGAAAGTGCCTGCCAGAACCGGGCTGATCTCGCGAGTCATGTAAACCCCCGCCTTGTTGGAGCAACTAGCGTGCCATAAATTTTATGAATTATTTCAAATAGATAATTTCCTTTTACCGGATTTTTGAAAGCGTTCGGCAGAATTTGCCGGATTGTCGCAGCCGCATCTTTCGCGGACGAAGGGCAAAAGGCTATAACCGGCCTATGGTGGAAGTCCATCTTATCTGCGCCGATCAGGCCTTGGGCAAGGCCGTGGCCGAACAGTTCGCGCATCCCGGCCTCACATTGCCGGATCTGCGCGAAGGAGATGCCGTGCCCCTGCCGTTTGCAAGAGAGCCGGGCGCCATTATTATCGACGCCGATCTGCTCGATAAAAAAAACCTGAAGATTTTGCAGGAAATGCTGGTCAAGGATAACCGGCTCAAAGTTTTTCTGCTGGGTCATCCGGGCAAGGATGGCGATATAACCGCGGAGATTTTCACGAAGCCATTGCGTCTCGGGCATCTCCTAGCGCGCCTGCAGTTTTATATGCATGCCTTGCGCCAGTTGGGCGAACCCATTTTTTTTGGGCGGTACCGTCTCGATCCGGCCATAAAACAAATCGCCGTTGGAGAAACCGTCATACGTCTTACCGACAAGGAAACCCAGCTGCTCGAATATCTCGGGCGCAGTACGGCGCCCGTTACACGCGAAGAATTATTGGCGGCGGTCTGGGGCTATGATGCCCGCATCGACACGCATACGCTTGAAACCCATATTTACCATCTGCGCCGCAAGCTTGACCCCGATGGCAACGGCAATGTGATCGAAGCCCATCAGGGGGCTTATGCGCTGGCAGCAAAAACGTGATTAAAATTTTTTTTGTTATTGCAAGCATTCTGCTTTTGGCCGGATGCGGCAGCGAGGGCGCCAGGCACAAAAGCGGTTACTACAAGGACGACCTTATCGGCCGCGGTTTGCCGAAGACCAGGCCGGATGCACTATCGTCGCGCCGCATTTCGCTTTTGCATCCTCAAAGTGGAGAGAGGCTCGACATCGTTTATTTCCGCGATGGACGTTATGATCCAAAGGCCATGCGCGCCATTGATCGGTTGTTTCGAGATCGCCGTGCTGGCGTCCCCGGGCGGATCGACCCCGAACTTATCGATTTTCTTGTGGATATCCGCACGCGCCTGGCGCTTCCGCCTTCGGTTACGTTTCAGATTCTTTCCGGCTATCGCACGCCGAAAACAAATGCCGATCTGGCCCGGCAAAACGACAAGGTCGCGAATTCGAGCCTTCACATGCGGGGCTGGGCCGTGGATTTTCGCGTGCCTGGCGTTGACGGGCTGGCTGTTGTGGCGATCGCCAAAACCATGCAGCGTGGCGGAGCTTCCTACTATCCCGGCAGCAACCATGTGCATGTCGACATCGGCAATATTCGCACCTGGCGCGAAAAATAGCGTAAAGAGCGGAAAAAAATAGAGGTTAATGTCCCGGGCCGCCTTTCATGTCTGGACTCAAGGGGGCCGGATGCGCTAGGAAAGCGCGTTTCCCCGTCATGGATGGGCGATTAGCTCAGTTGGTAGAGCAGCTGACTCTTAATCAGCGGGTCGACAGTTCGAGCCTGTCATCGCCCACCAGCCTTCGCAAGCGTAGCGCCGCGAAGGCTGCCGCGCCGTAGCCCAAAGGGCGGAGGCGGGCTCTCGCCGTTTACGCTTGCTACGGCTCGGCAAGCCGCCTAAGTGCCCAGATTTATCTTCTTCGGTCCACCAGCTTTTGTAAATGTGGTTCCATGCTGAAGGGCACAGGGGGCTTCGCCGCAATCCCGCCTGAAATTTACCACGCGACATTTGTTACGGATTTTTTTTCGGACTCGAATACCTTGGACAGAATTTTTGTGATTTCCTGAAGCTTCGGCCATGGAACTTTCCGCTCGGGAAAGGCGGATGTCATGATTTTCCAGCAATAAAGTCCCTGATTGGTCTTGCCGATGCTGTTGCCGAGCTCCCAATACGTCTGGTTGCTGTTTTTTAGAAAGGCAAGAAAGTCAGCCGAGCCGGTTTTGTGCTTGAACATTTTATCATATGCATCTTCATATTTGCGAATGATGCCCTCGATTTTTTGCCATTCGCTTTTAAGCTGCGTGCTCACCGCCTGAAGCGCGTCCATGACTTCCTTGCGCTCGCCGGCGGGAACGCCGGTCGCAGATCCTTCGCGCGTTTGCAGCCACTTTATAAAGTCCATCAACTGAATTTTTTGACTCTGGTACTGGTAGGCATAATAGACAATGCCTTTCCATGACGCAAAAATATCGAGGGCCTCATGTTCGGGCAGCCGGAAGGCGTCAATCAGGGGCTTAAGGGCAACCAGATCCCGCGCCTCCCATATGGTGTTGATTAACTGCCGTGCCTTGTCGTCCGAAGAAAGCGCGGCTGGAAACGCGGCTTTCACCAGAGGTTCGAACCGCTCCAGCATGAATTTCTCGATTTCGTTCCAGACTTGTGAGCTTATGACGAAATAATCATTATTTTTTATTAGCCGGTGACGCAGAATGGCATCCTTCATCAAAAAAGGGTCAAGCGACGGCAGCTTGTCCAGAATGCGTATAATGCGGAGATCTTCCGCCAGTCCTTCTTTCGTGAACGCGCCTTCGCCAAATTGCTCGAGCAGCGCTTTTTCGAGAGACCGGTCATGAACAAATATCGTGCGTCCGCCTTCATAAATATTATTTACATTGAAAGGCAAATATAGCTTGGTGCCGACGGCGGGAGCATCTTTGCTCTGGCTGGAGCCAAGGGCTGTATCCTTGATGAGTAAGGCTGAATTGAAGGGCCGGCTGTGAAAAAACTGGTCGGCCTCGGGATTTTTTGACAAAATATCGCGTGTTACGACGTTACAATTAAAAACCCGCGGTGAACCCGGATCGAGCATTGGCTTGAGATATTTGTTGCTTTCGGACATTGCCTGTACATCCCTTTGGCAAGGCGGGGGCTGATGGCCGGAGCATTAAGAGAAATCATTAATTTTCTCTCAATGCATTTATGACGACCGATTAAGGCCTGTTAAGGCCTGCGCGAGAAGGAATGCATGTTTTATGACAATGAGGCCACTATATGGGGTAAAATCCGGCCTATTTAATAGGCCCCTTTTTTCCTGATAATGACCGGAACGGTTTTGCAAATAATGGCTATATCGTGCCAGAGCGACCAGTTGCGAACATACCAGCTGTCCATTTGCACACGTTGTGAATAGGAAACGTCATTGCGGCCGCTGACTTGCCACAGGCCGGTTATGCCCGGACGTACGCGGTAATAATGCGTAATATCGCTGTTATATTTTTTGGTCTCCGCCATGATGATGGGGCGGGGGCCGACGACACTCATATCGCCACGTAACACGTTTATGAGCTGCGGTAGTTCATCAAGGCTGGTGCGCCGCAGGATCTTGCCGATAAAGGTAACGCGCGGGTCATTGCGAAGCTTGTGGTCGCGCTGCCATTCCTCGCGCGCCGCCGGATCATTCGCGAGACAACGATGAAGCACTTCATCGCCATGGATGACCATGGAGCGGAATTTAAGGCAGCCAAAGGCCTTACCGTTAAGCCCAAGCCGTTTGTGGCGGAAAAAGGCCGGGCCGCCGTCGATTTTGACAAGGGCCGTGAGTAACAGGAAGAATGGGCTGAATACAAGCAGGGCCGTTGACGCAACGACAAGATCGAATGCCCGCTTGAAGAAACGTTGCAGCGGCTGATCAAGGCCATGGCTGCTGGTCAGCAGCATGACGTCGTGGTTGAAGAAATATTGCGGCACCATGCCGAGCACCGGCAAATTCTGTAGAGGTGGCGATACGGAAAAAGGGACTGGCTCGCGCATCAATTGCGCCAAAGGCTGGCCGGCATTCATGATGTCCTGACCGTCAAGCGCGATGACGATATAGTCCGTCTTGGTCATGGCGCAGAGCGCCTGCCAGGACGATCCTGCCTGCTGGAAAGCAACCGGCAAATCATTGACCTGGGCGACTACCGCATAACCCAGGCTGGGTTCGGAATCGAGGGCAATGCGGGCTTCCTCCGCGGTCGCACCGTTTCCGACAAGCAGGGTTGGTATTTGCCATAATCCGCGGTGGCGGAGAATACCGCGCCATAAAGCCCGCAAGCAGATGATGCCGAGAGCGGCAAAAATCCAGTTCGAGATGAGCCACAACCGTGAAAAATCCTGTTTGGAAGCGAATTTAAGAAAGCCGTCGATAAGCATGACAAATCCAGCCGTTTCGACGATTTTTTTTGCTTCCAGCCAGAAAGGCATGCGCACTTGATAATGGCCGGTATGTAAAAACCATAAAATAACGCAAGTCCCCATCACCGACATGTTCACCATTTGGGCAAAATTTTCTTTGGTGATGGAATTGAGGGTATGCCGGTCGAAAGAAACGGTGTTGATGGTTGCGGCAAGCAGCCATGCCAGAATGAGCCCAAGAAAAAGGGCAACGATGTCTGTCACAATGAAGCCGCGCAAGTGGGGGTTATAACTCCGCCCCGTCTCCAATGTTACAGGCGGTACTGGACCTTCTTTGGGGTCTTTAGAAGGAGACGGAGAAACGCGAATTTTTCCCATGCCCTGAGGAATTGTCCGGAACTCGGCAGTGCTGCTTTTGAACGCGCCCCATG
>JBFWTA010000151.1:0-6451 GCA_050248075.1 Bdellovibrionales bacterium
CGTTCAGGGAACACGTGTTCGTCATCGCCATGATCCACGCCCCTTCGCATTTCGCGCCGGAACCGTTATCGGTTGTCCGGCAGCGTTCCGAACGGCTGGCCGCGGTCCGGGCATCGATCTTCTGCGTCTCGGTAATTTCGTTCACCTGACATATCGACGTGCCCGCGCCGTCATCCCGGCAATCGTGGCGAAGATAGGTGAATGTCACGGGCGACGGCGTCAGCTCGGCCATAACGGGTTCGGCCGAAACCTTGACCTGCGGCAGGGCGGGAAACTTCATCGCAAGCGGCGCGGCGGGAGCCGAGATGATCTCCACATCCGTCGAAGCCCCGACGACGCATTTCATCGAACCGCCGGCAAGGTTGATGCAGCTGCTGCCATAAACGGGGTTGGCTTCAAACACGGCGGCAGGCATCGCGGATACGCAATAGCCGGGTTCGCTTCCCTGGGCGGCGCACTCGGCATGGGCGCCTGCAGCCCATCCCAGAACTATCGTGAAAGCCCCGATCTTGCCTAAGGTTCTATGTGTCATCTGCGTCATCCCTGGTTTTCAAAAAAATTTGCGGCAGCCAAATCCGCGCGACATGTTCAGATATAGGTAATCAGGATTATGAAGGTTTTAATTTACGCGCCGCCAAACGCATGTTTGAAAGGTTTATTGTTTCGACCTTGTGACAAGTTTAGATAAAGTTTTAGGCAGTCTTCGCCACAGCCTTGATTATGCAGTTTATTTCCGTAGATCACGGGGAAAAGCGGATTCCGGTGGCAAACGCAGGCAATCGATAAAATTTAAAATAAAGTTTTACGCGGGTTTCAGGCGATAATATCCGGCAGCAGCTTGCTTTCGATCTGGATGATTTCATCGCGCAACTGAAGTTTACGCTTTTTGAGTCGCTGGATCTGGATCATATCCGGCAGGGCACGCTGCGACAGGGCCAGAATGGCGTCGTCGAGATCGCGGTGTTCGGCCTTGAGGTGGGCAAGCTGCTCTTTAAGCGCTTCCTGGTTATTCATCGACTGGGTTCCGATTCAAAAGCCGCCTTGCATAGCAGAAAACCCATTTTCGTGCCATGTTTCTATTTGGGCTGATTCCCTGCTAGTTATAGGCTTTTCCAGGCTTTCCAAGGTGGTTCCCATGCCGGCTAAACGCATTGCCATACTCACCAGCGGCGGCGACTGCGCAGGTCTTAATGCCTGTATCCGGGCGGCGGTGCTGCGCGCATCGGCGCTGGGCTGGGAAGTTATCGGCATTATGGACGGCACGCATGGGCTGCTGAGCCATCCGCCGCAAACTATGCCGTTGCACGCCCAGAATGTCGATACGATCATGATGCGCCAGGGCGGGACAATCCTGGGCACGACAAACAAGGGCGACCCTTTTGCCTATCCCATGCCGGACGGGACGACCCAGGACCGTTCGCAGGAAATTATAGATAACTTCCGCACCCTCAAATGCGATGCGCTGATCGGCATCGGTGGCGACGGCAGCCTCGCCATTCTGCACCGCCTGGCGAAACAGGGCGATTTTCCGCTGATCGGCGTACCGAAAACGATCGACAACGACTTGAACATGACGGAAACTTCCATAGGTTTCGATACCGCCACCGCCGTGGCGACCGAGGCGCTGGACCGCCTGCAGCCCACCGCCGCCAGCCATGACCGCATCATGGTGCTGGAAGTGATGGGACGCGACGCCGGGCATATTGCCTTGAACGCGGGTATTGCCGGCGGCGCCGATGTCGTGCTGATCCCCGAAATTCCCTATAATATAAAAAATGTGGCGGAACATATTAAAGCCATCCATAAAAACGGTCGCACCTTCGCGCTTGTGGTGGTGTCGGAGGCCGTCCGCACCGATGACGGCTCCAATGTGACGAATACGCTATATGGCGGCGAAAAACGCCTCGGCGGCATCGGCCATGTGATTGGCACGCAGATCGCACAATTATGCGAGGCCGAAACGCGCGTCACCGTTCTCGGCCATGTTCAGCGTGGCGGCCAGCCGAGCGCCTATGACCGTCTCATGGCGGCGGCCTTCGGGGTGCATGCGGTCGAACTTATCAAGGCAGGCCAGGCCGATCGCATGGTGGCCTGGGCCAATCGCGGCGTGGTGGATGTCGCCATTGCCGAAGCGGTTAAACAGCCCCATCTGGTGGATCCCGCCGGTTCCCTTGTAAAAACGGCACGCGGGCTTGGGATTTGTCTTGGCGACAAGGCCGCCTGACCCGCAAGCGATGGTGTGGTTAAAAATACTTTAACCAACGGATAGAGATTTTTTTGAATCTTGCGTAGCTCCGCGCATTTAAATTTCTCGAGGCGGCATCACATCGCAGCACTTAATCCCCCCGTAATCGGCGAGTTGTGATATAGTCGCTTCCTGGTCTTGTTCTCCTCAACATCCCATCTAGGAGGCACAAATGGCGCTTATGCAGAGAATTGAATCGTTGAAGAAACGTCACGCCGATGTCGATCACCTGCTCCACGAAGAAGAAATCAGACCTGCCCCGGATATTGTTCGATTACATGAACTCAAACGAATAAAACTGAATCTGAAAGACGAGGTCACCCGGCTTACGAACGGGCACGAGGAAGCCGCCTAGCGGCGTTCGGGATATGGAGGGGACCTTCGTGTCCCCTTCCAGTCTCTCCCCCTATTTTTTATTTACCACGGGCCCTTTTCCGGCGTCGAAACGCGTACCTTCCAGTTTCGCATTAAAGAAGTTCGTGCCCTCGAGATTGGCGCCCTGCAGATTGGCGTAAACCAGGTCGGCTGCGGAAAAATCCACGTTCTGCAGATTGGCGCCCGACAGATTGACATAGCGCAAGGTGGCGCGCGCCAGGTTGGTCGCCACCGCGCGGCCCTGGGCGAGATCCAGCGGCTGCAGTTGCGCGCCCTGCAGATTGGCGTTGCTGAGCTTGGCGCCCGACAGGTTGGCGCCGCGCAGATCGGATGTCTGCAAATCCGCGTGCCGCAAATCCGCATCCCGCAGATCGGCCGCCTGCAACTGCGCATCCCCGAAATTAAGGCCATACAGCATGGCCCGCGCGGCTTTCATCATGGTGAGGCAGGCGCGATGAAAATTGGCGCCGCGCATATCGAAGGCAGTGATATCGAGCTGCTTGCCGCCGCGGCCATTGCTGCCGACCCATGCAGTATGCAGGCGCAGCAGGTCTTCCAGCGGCGCCGGAAGGTCTTTCTGCGACAGGCCGATCGGCGCATTTGTTAATGCGCCGGTAAGATTGGCGTCGGTAAGGTCCGCTAGGCTCATGGCGGCGTTGGTAAGCACCGCACCGTTCATATTGGCTTTCTTGAGGTCACACAGGCTGAGGTCGGCGCCTTCGAGATCGGCGCCCGAGAAGTTGGCGCCCTGCAGGCTCGCGCGCACGATCTTGCAGCCGCGCATGGTCGCATCGCTGAAATTACTTTCGACGGCAACGGCGCCGGAAAGACGCGCGTCGGTAAGGTTAGCGCCGCTGAGATCGGCACCGCCGCTGGTGTGGGCAATGCCCTTATGCACCGGCATCATGTCGGAGCCGGTGAGAAAACCTTCACGCAAATCCACGCCGCTCATATCGGCGCCGATAAGTACGGCCCCGCGCAGGCAGGCGCCGCGCAAATCGGCGCGCACGAGGCTGGCGCCCTGAAGATTGGTCTGACGCATATCGGCCCCGAAAAAGGCGCAGTAATCGAGCTTGGCGTCGCGCAGATCGGTCTGGTGCAGGCAAGCGCCCGTAAGATCGGCATGCGACAGATCCTTGCCGCGCAGCGACAAGCCGGAGAGATCATATTGCGTAAGAACGGCGCGTACCCCGCCCAGCCGCGCCGTGCGGAACATGCCATGTTTTTGCACGATGACATCAAGATCAGACTGTTCGATGCGCGTCAGCGTACGCAGTTCGCTCATTTTTTATGCCGTAAAATATCCGCTTGGCTTCCCGGACAGACAGAAGGTGAGGCCGGGCACTATGCCAGAAAACGGTACGATTTTAGCAGGAATCTTTTAATGAATTGTTACGAATACGCGTTTATCTTATTGATTTAATTGATTTTTTTACAATTTGGTGCAGTGGATGCACGAAAAAGTTGTGACATAATGGCCGCTGCCCTGTCCCCCCCGGCAGGGGGGGTATCGAGGCTGCGGGCCATTTTCTTGCCCAGTTCGACGCCGGGCTGATCGAAGGAATTGAGATTCCAGACAATGCCTTGTGTGAATACTTTGTGTTCGTACAGGGCAACCAGCATGCCGAAATGGAACGGATCGAGCCGGTCGAGAAGAATGAGGTTGCTGGGCCGCCCGCCCGGATAAACATCATTGAGCGTTGCCGCCTCGGGACGCCCGAACGCAAGCGCACAGGCCTGGGCCACCATATTCGCATTTAACGCGCGGTGGTGGTGGGGATGACCAAGATCGTCGGTCGCAACGCCGATAAAGTCCGCCGGTATGATATCGCTGCCCTGATGCAGGCATTGATGAAAACTGTGCTGGCCGACCGTTCCACATTCGCCGAACAGAACCGGTACAGTCGCCACGCCGGCAGGTTTGCCTTCGCGCGTCGCAGTCTTGCCGTTACTTTCCATCTCGAGCTGCTGGAGATAACGCGGAAAATCGCGCAGGCGTTCGGCGTAAGGCAGAACCGCCAGCGCCGTGGTATTCAGAAAGTCGCGGTTCCAGATGCCCAGCATGGCAAGAAGCACCGGCATATTCTGCGCCAGCGGCGCGGTGCGAAAATGCGCATCCATTTCGGCGGCCCCGGCCAGCATCTCGCCGAAATGCTGCGGCCCGATTGCCAGCATGATGCTCAGGCCGACCGCCGACCACAGGCTGTAACGGCCGCCGATCCAGTCCCATATGGGAAATATATTGTCGGCGACGATGCCGAAGGCTTCGACTTCCCTGCGGTTAACCGATACGGCGACGAAATGCCTGCCGACTGCATCGGCGCCAAGTTTTCCGGTCAGCCAGTCGCGCGCGCTTTGCGCGTTGAGCAATGTTTCCTGGGTGGTGAAGGTTTTCGATACGACGACAAAAAGGGTTTCGGCGGGATCGAGCCCCCTGACGGCATTTATCAGTTCAAACGCATCCGCATTCGCCACGAAATCGACGCGCGGCCCTTGGGCAAAAGGCGCGAGCGCCTTCACGGCAAGGCGCGGACCGAGGTCGGAACCGCCAATGCCGATATTGACGACATGCCGGATCGGCTTTCCGGTCGCGCCGAGCCAGCGGCCATCGCGCACAGCTCGTGCGAAGGCCTCCATGCGCGCGCGCGTGGCGCGGATTTCGGGAATGACGTCCTGGCCGTCGACCCTGACGGGCGTATCGTCTTTTTGCCGGAGCGCCGTATGCAGAACGGCGCGGTTCTCGCTGGCATTGATGCGTTCGCCGGCAAACATGCGCGCGCGCTCGGTTTCGATGTTTTGCTGGGACGCGAGCCGGACAAGCAGTTCGACGGTTTTCGGCGTGGCATAGTTCAGCGCGAAATTAAGACGAAGGCCATCGCAGGCCAGCTGCATCGCGTCCAGCCGGTTTGGCGTGGCGAGCACCAGATCGCGCAGCGATCCTGCCGCCAGGGCTTCCTTGTGACGCAGAAGTTCCTGCCAGGCGGGCGATGAGACAAGCGCATGCGCCATTATTATTCCCGCAACTGTTCGGATGTACGCGTCGGAGTCACGTTTTCGGGCTTACCGACCATCACCAGCGTCGCGGCTTCGGGATCGAACCATTTCTTGATGACGTTTTGTATATCCTCGTCCGTCACGGCGCGCAAATAGTCGTCGCGGCGGTCGAGGTAATCGCGGCCGAGGCGTTCGATCTGAATGCCGACCAGAACTTCGGCAATCGCATGGGTCGATGTCAGCGTAAGCGGAAGGGAACCGGTGAGATAATCTTTCGCCGCCTTGACCTCTTCCGGCTTCACGCCGTTTTCATAAAGATCGCGCCATACCCGGCGCGTAAGGTCCCAGGCCCGGGCGGCCTTGGGATTATCGGCATTCGCCGAGCCGATCAGCATTCCCGCGTGGTCCATAGGTGCAAGCCCTGTGTCGATGCCGTAAGTAAGACCGTTTTTCTCGCGCACTTCGTGCATCAGCCGCGAGGTGAAGCCGCCACCGCCCAGAATATAATTGACGATTTCCGCCGCGTACCAGTCCGGATTGTCGCGCCTGGGCCCAGGGCGCGCGAACATCAATACCGTCTGCGTGCCTTCGCGCGGCACCAGAATGGACGCCGGCTCCCCGGGCCAGACGACATCCGCAACAGGCGTCAGCGTCGATTTCGCCGGCAAATCGCCGAAGACCCGGTCGAGCACCACTTTCAATTCCTCGGGCGAAATATCGCCGGCGGCCGCAACGACAAGATTATCGCGCGCCAGATGCGCCGCGGCGAAATCATGGATATCGTCCTTCGTAATGGCGGTCAGTGTACGCGGCGAGCCGAGACTGCGCTGGCCATAG
>JBFWTA010000152.1:0-6441 GCA_050248075.1 Bdellovibrionales bacterium
CTCCACAGGCCCCAGCCGCGCTCTACGGCCAGAGCGGCCACGCCCACGGGGACAGCCGAGAAGGCAAAGCGGGCGAGAAGGGTTTTAAGGGCGCCGATACCGAGATTTCCGGGCCATCGACGCCAGCGGGAAACGGCACGGTTCCGCCGCGGCGCCAACACCTCCCACCCCATCATCAAGGCCAGCACGCCGCCGAAGAAGCCGAGCCGTAAAGTAGGCTCGTTATCAAGAACAATGTTGGTGAATGCTTCCATAGACTATCCCGATGTGCCTTTATGATGGCGGATGGTGCGCAGAATCGCCATCAGGATCAACTAGCTTGTCAGGGGATGTATTTGTGGACCTCGCCTCATGAATGCCAGCCGCGGGCACCATCACCATGCAGCTTTTGATTCAGAACGGCAGCTTTTGAATTAACTTTACGAAACGCCGCGTTTTTTCGCTAAACAGTTTGGGCGTGTACCACGCGCCCGCGGCCCGCTTGCTGACTTCCCCATATGTCGGATACGGCGTGATCATACTTGTCATGGCGCCAATCTTAAGGCCGCTGGAAATCGCGAGCGCCCATAGACCAATCAATTCGCCAGCATTTGTCCCTACAATCGAAGCCCCGAGAATCTGCCCCCGCGCATTCGTGATTACCCGAATTTGACCGTTCGTTGCGCGCTCCGCGATGGCACGATCATTTTCACCGAACGACGATGTGATTACCTTTATGCTGTCGCCATATTTTTGCCGGGCGGCGGACTCGGTGAGGCCGACCTGTGCCAGCTCCGGATCGCAATAAGTAACCCAGGGCAGGGCGTCGTAGTTCACCTTTGCCGGAATTTTGAAGCAAACATTGCGAATAACAATGCCGGCGTGGTAGCCAGCCACATGTGTAAACTGCGGCCCGCCGGCCACATCACCTATCGCAAATATTTTCTTGTTGGTTGTTCGTAGCCTGGGATCAACTTTAATGCCGCTCTTGTCATAAGCGGCACCAGCTTTTTCCAAATCAAGCGTATCCGTATTGGCCTTTCTGCCTGCCGCCACCAAAACGTGGGTGCCCTCAATTGCGAGTTTTCCGCTCGCGCGTTCAAAAAATATCTGATGCCGACCACCGAAATGTTTCACGTCCGTGATCCTGACATTTTCGTAAAGGATAATGCCCTCTTTCTGGAGAGCTTGCCGGACAAGGTCGACGTTCTGCTGATCATCGCGTGGCAGAATTGGCCCCATATCGATCACACTGACATTACAACCCAATCGCCGGTGAGCCTGCGCCATTTCAATGCCGATTGGCCCGCCGCCAATAATGACCAGATGTTCTGGTCTCTCGCGTAACGAAAATATCGTCTCGTTGGTGAAGACTTTGTCCCTGTCGAGCCCCGGCAGCGGCGGTATCGCCGCTCTGGAACCCGTCGCGATAACGAAATAGCGTGCTTTGATCCTATGCGTACCGGCAACGACCGTCTCGCGACCGACAAAATGCGCGGCATCGCGAATAACGGTAATGCCAAGCCCTTCGAATCTCTGTTGGGAATCGTGTGGCTCTATAGCCTTGATCGTGTCAAAGACGTGATCCTTTACTGATGAGAAGTCTATGTCGGGCTCGTGCGGCATGATGCCCTTAATATCGTCCTTTCTATGAGCCTGGGCGCGTTTCCCGGCAGCCAGCAATGCTTTGGACGGAACGCAGCCGGTATTGAGGCAATCTCCACCCATTTCAGCGCGTTCGATTAATACTGTCCGTAATCCAAGCTGTGCTGTGCCCGCCGCGACAGACAAGCCGCCGGAGCCTGCGCCAATCACGCAAACATCTGTCTGGATCATGTTTGTCATTGGCGAGCGACCTCATTGAGGGACCAATCATAATCAAGATATGTAAGTGCAAGTGTGTCTTCGAGAGGGATGCGCGCGCTCAACCACGCTCTTACCTTCCCATTGTCAAAGTCATCGCCGAACCAATCAAAGATTTTGCTTACGTAAATGGATTTGTCCGAAATGCGCACGCCTTTGGCGGGATTCGAGAGCGTCATTTTAGTCTGATCATCAAGCTGAGCATTGAGACTCTCTGCGCGGTATGGCTCGGGCCTTAGATCAGGGCAGGAGACCGAGGCGCAGTTAATTGCAAAGTGAATGCGGGGATCGCCCATGGGGCGCAGAATCTTGTGCTCGATATCGTCTAGAGAATAGTCGCGCCCGGCAAGGGGCCACGTATGACGTTTCCACGGGCTCGAAAAGACCCCGCCAAGATTTTTGATCGTTTCGCGCTCGCCTTCGCGGACGATTAAATCAATCGTGAGGAAGTTGTAGGCGTTTATCCAAAAGGCTTTTTGCTCGTCTGGAGTTTCATGGGCGGCCGGATTTTCCGAAAGAATTAGACTTAGAGCCTCCTTATGCCTGGAATCCGCCTCCCAGGCATCATAATCGACGCCGTTATAAGAAATGCCATCTTTCTGACTGAGATGGGTGTAAGTCTTCAACATTCCATCATACAGCGCCAGAAAACGGTGATAGCTGTCGTTAGCGAGAACCGGCTGCGAAAGTAGAGCCAGAGCCAGCGGTAAGAAGATCGCGGAAAGCTGGCCTGTGCCGCGACGCTTGTATAAAGAGGGAATGAGGACGGCAAACCCGAGGAGCGTGAACGCTAACAGCATTTGAGGCGAGGCCAAATCGGCCAGCGACTCAATGGTTCCAAGCTGCTGCCCAAAATTGGCATAAACAAAGGTAATGGGAATGATGCCAAAGAATGTGGTCAACATATAAGGCAGGAGGCGGACATTGAAGAGGGCCGGCACAATATTGACCAGGAAAAACGGAAACAGCGGTACAAGCCGCATGAAAAGCATGTAGCCGATCAGGTTATGGTCCAGCTTCGCGGCGATTTTCTGGTAAAGCGGTCCAGCTTTCTCCCGGAGATCACGGCCAGCGGAACCGCGAGCGATCAGAAATAGAATCGTTGCACCTGACGTCGCTCCGACAACGATAGCGGCCGTGCCCAGCCAGCGTCCGAAAAGAAAACCGCCCACCAATGTCAGGAGGGTTGCAATCGGCAACGAAAGGGCGGTAGCCGTCGCGTACAACACAACGTATCCTGCCAGGCTCAGTATCGGATGCGCTGCAACCAAATGCTGAAGGGATTGGCTTTGGGCCTTGATTGTTTCAAGGTTGACAAGATCGACCAGGCCGGTTCCCCAGGCGATGGCGACGAAGCCGATGAGGGCGGCAAGGGGTAACCAGCGTTTTAATCGACTCATACCTAATAACAGCTCCAATTCATCAGTCTGGTAAGCTATTCGGGTGAACTGGCACCGGAGTTACATGAGCAGCGAAATCCAGGGATTAAAGTCGTCTCTTGAAGGGCTGATGCGCCTTGCCCAGCAAGGCGACAGAAGGGCCTACGCGGCGTTGTTCCAGGCCATCACACCGCTGCTCAGAAGCTTTGTATCCAACAGGATTCGGGACTACTCGGAAGCAGAGGACGTGGTACAGGAAATCTTGCTTTCCATTCACCGCGCTAGCCACACCTATGATACCGACAGGCCTTTCAAGGCCTGGATGTTCGCAATTGCGCGGTATCGCTTAAATGACTACCTCAGGCGCATTTATAAGCATGCCGGCCAATCGAACATTAGCCTTGAGGACCTCGATAACGAAATAGCTGGCCCGGATGTAACCGAACAGCGGGATCAAAACGAATACCTGGACCAGACGTTAGGTTCCTTGCCGGAAAAGCAGCGAAAAATTGTTGTTATGATGAAAGTGGAGGGATACACCGCGGAAGAAACCGCCCTCGCGATGAATATGAGCGTTTCTGCCGTCAAGGTTGCCGCCCACCGAGCCTATAAAATATTGGCGCAGAGAGCGAAGCAGGAAGAGCGGTAGATGGACACGAAGCAACTAATTGACCAACTGGTAATCGAAGGGGCGCAAAGGCCGTTACCTAGCCCCATGAGACAAACGTCAGTGTGGCTCGCCGGAACCTTTGTATACGTAACGATATTGACGTTATTCAACGGCGTGCGATCCGATGTTGCAGACAAGCTAGCGAATACCGGCTTTGTGCTTGAACTGCTCTTGCTTCTTGGAATCGCTTCTTCGGCCGCGCTGGCTGCTTTCTGTCTGTCTCGCCCTGATGCTCATCAAAAGCCATGGCTTCGCTTTGTTCCTATCGGTTTGACCCTCCTCTGGGCGGCGAGCACTTTTGCGGCCGCGCCGGATTTTAATGTGATCGCCATTCTTCAATCGTTCACCGCAGGGCAGTTTGATTGTCCATGGAACATCATGATGCTCAGCGCGCCTCCGGGCATCGTCATATTCTTGATTATGCGCAAGGGCGCAACAATCCGGTGTTGCTGGGCGGGCGGAATGGCGACCTTGGGAGCGACAGCACTTGGATATCTTTGGATGCGCATAATTGAGCAAAACGATAATTTAGCGCACCTGATCGCCTGGCATGCGTTGCCAATTCTACTCATGTGCCTTGTGGGCATGATGGCCGGTCAGATGGCCCTGCGCTGGCGGTAAAAATATGATGTAACCGTTCGCACGCGATGCGCGAATTCCTTCCTTATAGACCCTTAGTCAGAGGTGATAATGGAAGGATTACCGATTTTTCTAGCAGCTGGCCTGCTTTTTTTTCTCGCCTTCGCCAACGGCGCGAACGACGTGTCCAAGGGAATCGCCACCCTTGCGGGCGCGGGGTTGGCCTCCGTGCGCGGTGCTGTCGCGTGGGGAACGTTCTGGACGGTGGTCGGAGCATTCTCAGGACTGCTGTGGGGAAGCATGATTATCGAAAACGTCAGCAGCAGTCTTTATGCCCAGGCACCTGCCTTCCACTTGCCCGCTGCGCTCGCCGCCGCCTGTGCGCCGATATTGTGGGTAGGCTTGGCAACGTGGCGAAAATGGCCGGTCTCCACGACACACGCAATTATCGGCGCGATGATGGGCGTAGGTTTGTTCACCTTAGGCATGCAGGGAATCAACTGGGGCGCCTTCCTCTCAAAGATAGCACTGCCAATGCTGGCCAGCCCGTTCATGGCCATTGCGCTGGCCTGGCCTCTTTCACCGGCCCTCGAAAGGCTGGCTTCCGTAACCCATCGCATTCGCCTCTGCTTGACGCCCGTTCCCAAGCTTGCCTTGCTGCCGGCAAGCGGTCGCGCTGCCGTTCCACTTGATGATTGTCTCGTGTGTGCCTGCGATAGTACGCAGGCAGGCCTGACCCACGGCGTTTCGGTCTCTATCGATCATATGCACTGGCTTACGAGCGGTCTGCTGTCATTTTCACGCGGCCTCAACGACACGCCAAAGCTCATAGCAGTCGTCTTGCCTTTTCTTCTCCTCGGCGATTATGCCGCTCCTGCATGGATGTTCGTCGTCGGCGCATTGGCCGTCGGCCTGGGCAGCTGGATGGCCGGAGGGAGCATCACCCGGGTACTGGGCTTCAAGGTGACTGAAATGAACCACGAGCGGGGCTTTTCCGCCAATTTAATCGCGGCCTTTCTGGTCATCGGCGCCAGCCGCTTTGGGCTGCCGGTCTCGACGACTCACGTCTCGTCTTCGGCCATCATGGGCGTCGGGCTTGCGAACAAGGCATCCCTCAACATCGAAACGATCAAATCCATGTTGTTCGCTTGGCTCGTAACAGCCCCCGCTGCGGGGTTGTTCGCCACCGTGATTTATTTGGGAACAATGGCAATTTTATAGAGGAGAGGCAGGTGACATATCACACGCTCAAAGATATTCAGAAATATTACGGCCAGATTCTCAAAACCAATAGCGACCTGAAAACCAGCGCATGTTGTCCCTTGGAGGCTCCGCCGCCGCGCGTGCAGGCACTATTAAAGAACGTGCATGAATCAGTGCAGTCCAAGTTTTACGGCTGCGGCTCTCCGCTGCCCGTTGCCGCGGAGGGGTGCGCGGTTCTTGATCTTGGCTGCGGTGCCGGCCGCGATGCCTTCGTTCTAAGCCAGATTGTCGGAAAGACCGGTTGCGTTATCGGCGTCGATATGACCGAAGAGCAGCTGTCTGTGGCCAATCAATATATCGGCTGGCATATGAACCGATTTGGGCACGAAAAACCCAACGTGAGATTCGTGAAAGGATATATCGAGGACCTGAGAACTGCGGGAGTGCAAGATGAATCCGTGGACATCGTTATCTCCAACTGCGTCATAAATCTCTCTCCCGACAAAAAATCTGTCTTTAAGGAGATCCACCGCGTCCTTAAGCCCGGCGGGGAGCTGTATTTCTCCGACGTTTTTGCAGGCAGGCGTGTTCCGGAGAAGTTGCAAAATGACGCGGTTTTGCGAGGTGAATGCCTAGGCGGTGCCATGTATATCGAGGACTTCCGCCGGATGATGCGCGAAATCGGCATACTGGATTACCGCACAATCTCGAAACGCCAGCTTACGTTGGACGATCCGGACATCGAGAAAAAAGCGGGGATGGTCGATT
>JBFWTA010000153.1:0-6431 GCA_050248075.1 Bdellovibrionales bacterium
GCCATGGGTGACGAGGACGAGGCCGATCATTTTTTTCTCCACCGACAGGGTGCGGGGTTCAGGGTTCAGGACTCAAGAACGGACAAAATTCCGGGTCCCGGCTTTCGCCCCCACCTTAAGCTTTATTGGCGCTTCGATCCAGATCGCGATGACCTATGCCGACGATATAACCATTCGCCGCCAGAACGGTCGAGAGTTCTTCGGCGATCAGGACCGAACGATGACGGCCGCCGGTGCAGCCGATGGCGATCGTGAGATAGCTTTTTCCTTCCTGCTGATAGCGCGGCAAGAGCGGCAGCATAAGTTCCGACATATGGGTAAGGAACCCCCGGTAGTCGGGATCCTTGTGAATATAGGCCGCAACCAAAGGGTCCTTGCCGGTAAGCGGGCGCAATTTGGCATCCCAATGAGGATTAACAAGAAAACGGGCGTCGAAAACCATATCCGCCTCGCGCGGCACGCCATGACGGTAAGAGAAAGATGTAATGAAGAGGGTAAGCCCCGCCGTGTTGTCGATGCGGTAATGCCCGGCAATAAGACGGCGCAATTCATGGATGGAAAGCAGCGAGGTATCGATCACATGATCGGCCTCGTCGCGCAGCCGCCACAGCAATTCGCGTTCATGGCGGATGCCGTCCGTTACCGGACGGTCTATCGCCATCGGGTGGCGGCGGCGCGTTTCGGTAAAGCGGCGCTGCAGCGCGTCGTCGGAGCATTCGAGAAACACGAGCTTGACATCGAGGCCCGATTTTTCGCCAAGCCGGTGCGTGACGCGCAAAAGATCGTCGACGGAAAAGCTGGCGTTGCGCGTATCGACGGCGACGGCAAGCGCCTCGCGTTCGGAATCCATGTCCTCGATCAGCGCCGGGATGAGGCCGAGGCGCAAATTATCGACCGCTTCGTAACCCAGATCCTCGAACGCCTTGAGCGCCGTCGACAGCCCCGCCCCCGACATGCCGGACAGCAGCACGATGCGGCGCTTGGGCTGGGGCGGCGGCGAGTCTGGAGTTGGTGGCGGTGTCGTCATTCTTTTTCGGTAGCCAGCGGATAAAAAAGCGCCGCCCGGATTTTAGCCGGTGTCGAGGCGGCGAACCCCGGAAGCCTAAGCCGCCTTATGCGGCGGTCAAGCAGGATCATATCCTCGAGATCCGGCAGCCGTTCGAGTTTTTCATGCAGCAGCGCAAGCTCGATATAAAGCGCGACCGGCACCGACGCCACATACGGCATGCGAATAAGTCCCACATGACGCATTTCGAACAGGCCTTTTATGGATGCAGGCGGCGACGCCATCAGCGCGCCTTTGGCGACTTTCAATTCGGTCTGGTCGTCGGCGACTAGTTTAGCGCCAAGATCGATCAGGCGCAGCGCGAGATCGGACTTGCCCGCGCCCGGCGGCCCGATAATCAGCACGCCGTGATTTTCTATCGCGACGCAGGTGGCATTCAGGAGCATGGATTTTTCAGGTAATGTTTAGAAAAAGAGGAAATAACAGAAAATGTGAAAAGTTGAAATCAGCTGAGGGCATCGAGCAGGCTTTTTTCCATCTCGCTCGCAATCTTGATCACTTTCGCATTCACCGCATAGGAAATCTGGCCCTCTTTCGCGGCGATCAATTCGGCGTTGAGATCGACATTCGGCGCGGCGACAAGGCCCTGTGCATTGGCATCCGGCGAAGACGGATCATAAGCCGTCACATAAGACGGATCGCGCGGTCGGGTCACGGATGTCACGCCGAGATTGTTATTGTCGCTATCGACCGAAAGCGTCACGACATCCCGCGGCAGATAACTGGTGGCCGCATCGCCCGGATTGGTGGGAAGTTTTCCCGTTGACGAAGCGTTAACGATGTTCCGCGTGGCATTGGCAACGCGCAAGGTCGCATCGTTCAAGCCGGATATGGCGATATTTAAAATGCCGGACATCGTATTTTTCCGCGGTTTTATTGAGAAATCGAAATCATGATACCATTCAACGATTAATAGTTTCTCAAGAGATGTTGTCAGAATCTCAATATTTGCAGCGAAAAAATGAGGTAAGGTGTGCAAAAAAACATCATTCTCATTAACCCTGAGTTCAAGAATTGGCTGTAGGGTTGGTGCATCGACGACGTATGACCCCTCTTGCAGGAAGATAACAATGGCTCAGGAACACGAACTCCGCTTCGCCTCCGGTCCCAGCGACGAGACTCTCGAAAGGTTGGTTGCAATGACCAATCAGACGAATCTCGTGGCGCTCGACAAGACCATGGCCGCCGTCCGCATAGCCAGCACAAGCTATGCCGCCGCCGCCGCCCGCGTGGGCTCGATCGGCGAACGCATCGTTCGCGCCGCGCAGGAAGTGGGTCTTACCCTTCCGCCGCACCAGCGAGCGGTCTGACAAGCCTGCCCCGACATAATCCGGCCTAATTTCGCGGGCAGTTTCCTGTAGCCCGCTTCGCGTTCGTTGCGTTTTCGCAACGATACAGGCGCGGATTCGCCTTGAAGGCGTGAATTGGCTATAGGAGGGGCGGCTTATGAACCTTTCCGCCCCCTTTATCGCCCGGCCCGTGGCGACCACTTTATTGACGCTGGGCATAGCCCTGGCAGGCGGCATGGCCTTTTTCCTTCTGCCGGTTGCCCCATTGCCCCAGGTGGATTTTCCAACCATATCGGTATCGGCCTCGATGCCGGGCGCAAGTCCGGAAATCATGGCAACCAGCGTAGCGACCCCGCTGGAACGGCATCTGGGCCGTATCGCCGACGTGACGGAAATGACGTCGCAAAGCTCGGTCGGCAGCACGAATGTGACGCTGCAATTCGGGCTCAACCGCGATATCGACGGCGCCGCGCGCGATGTGCAGGCGGCCATCAATGCGGCGCGCGCCGATCTGCCGACGGCCTTGCGCAGCAATCCGACCTACCGGAAGGTTAACCCCGCCGATGCGCCGGTGATGATCCTGGCACTCACCTCGCAGACCTTGAGCCAGGGACAGATTTACGATTCCGCTTCGACGGTGCTGCAGCAGAAACTTTCGCAGGTGGAAGGCATCGGCCAGGTTAACCTCGGCGGCAGTTCCCTGCCCGCCGTGCGGGTCGAGCTAAATCCGCATGCGCTGTTCAAATATGGCATCGGCATGGAGGATGTGCGCGCCGCCATCGCAGCCACCAACGCCAACAGCCCCAAGGGATTTGTCGAGAAAGGCGAGCGGCGTTTTCAGATTTACACCAATGATCGGGCGCGCAAAGCCGAGGATTACCGGCATCTTGTGATTGCATACCGCAACAATGCGGCGGTACGGCTGTCGGATGTCGCCGAGGTCGTGGATTCGGTCGAAAACGTACGCAACCAGGGATTGTTCGACGGCAAGCCCGCTGTGCTCGTGATCCTGTCGCGTCAGCCCGGCGCCAATATTATTCAGGCGGTGGACAATGTGACGGCGCTCTTGCCGCAACTGCAGGCCGCCATACCTGCCGCCATCGAGCTCAACGTCGTAATGGACCGCACGACAACGATCCGCGCTTCGTTAAAGGATGTCGAGCATACGCTGCTGATTGCCATTGCCCTTGTCATCGGCGTGGTGTTTCTCTTCCTGCGCGATGCGCGCGCGGCCCTTATTCCCAGCGTGACGGTGCCGGTTTCGCTGTTGGGCACGCTCGGTATTATGTATCTGCTGGGCTATTCGCTGGATAATCTTTCGCTTATGGCGCTTATTGTCGCTACCGGGTTCGTGGTGGACGACGCCATCGTGGTCCTCGAAAACACGTCACGCCATCTGGAAGCCGGCATGTCCCGGGTGCAGGCCGCCATTCGCGGTGCGAAGGAAGTAAGCTTTACCGTCCTGTCGATGAGCCTGTCGCTGGTAGCCGTGTTCATTCCCATTCTTCTGATGGGCGGGATTGTCGGCCGCCTGTTCCGCGAATTCGCCGTGACGCTGTCGGTGGCCATTATGGTATCGCTGGTCATCTCGCTCACGACCACGCCCATGATGTGCGCGCGTATCCTGCGCCGCAAGGAAGAAGAAAGACCGCCCTTCCCCTGGCTTGCGAAAATTTATGACACCAGCGAAAGACTGTTCGACCGGATGCAACATGCCTATGAGCGCGCCCTGCAAAAAGCCCTCGCGCACGGCCCGCTGGTCATGCTCGTGCTGCTGGCGACGATTGTTCTGAACGTCTATCTTTTCGTTATTATCCCGAAGGGATTTTTTCCGCAGCAGGATACGGGGCGGCTTATGGGCGGCATTCAGGCCGACCAGAGCATTTCGTTCCAGCTGATGAAACAAAAGCTGGTTCAGTTCGTCTCGATCCTTAAATCGGATCCGGCGGTGGAAAATGTGGTTGCTTTTACCGGCGGCCGTCAAACCAATTCGGGCAACGCCTTTGTCAGTCTGAAACCGCTTTCGGAGCGCGATATCTCGGCGGACGGTGTTATCGCGAGGCTGCGTAAAAATCTGTCGGACGTGCCGGGCGCTTCGCTGTTTCTGCAGGCGGTGCAGGATATTCGGGTCGGCGGCCGCATGGGCAATGCCCAGTACCAATATACGCTTCAGGCCGATAATCTCGACGATCTTCGGGAATGGTCGCAAAAGCTTGCCGAAGCCCTGCAACGCAATCCGGCGCTGTCGGACGTTAATTCGGATCAGCAGGGCAAGGGCCTGGAAATGAATGTCGTCATCGACCGCGACGCCGCTTCGCGGCTTGGCCTCAAGGCAAGCCAGATCGACAACACGCTTTACGATGCCTTCGGCCAGCGGCAGGTTTCGGTCATCTACAACCCGCTCAACCAGTACCATGTCGTCATGGAAGTCGCGCCGCAATTCTGGCAAAACCCGGAATCGCTGGGCAACATTTATGTCAGCACGACCGGCGGCGCGCCGAGCGGCACGCAATCCAGCGGCCCCGTGGCCGGAACTGTTGCAACGAACGGCAGTTCGCCGACGGCGGCCGCCATAGCCAGCGATTCGGCGCGCAATATGTCGATCAATCAGATCGCCGCTTCGGGGCGCAACGGCGGATCGACCGGCGCGGCCATCAGCACGTCGCCGTCCACCATGATCCCGCTCAGGGCCTTTGCCCGCTGGGAACCCGGCACGACGCCGCTCGCGGTTAACCATCAGGGGCATTTCGCGGCGACGACGATCTCGTTTAATCTTCCCGAAGGCAAATCGCTGAGCGATGCCGAAGCGGCGATTGCAAAAACCATCCGGAATATCGGCATGCCGGCCTCGGTGCATGGAAGCTTCCAGGGAACGGCGCAGGCCTATCAGAAATCGCTGGCGAACCAGCCGGTTCTCATTCTCGCCGCCCTGCTGGCGGTCTATATCGTGTTGGGTATGCTGTATGAAAGTTATGTGCATCCCATTACGATCCTTTCGACCTTGCCGTCGGCCGGCGTCGGCGCGGTTCTGGCTCTTTTGATATGCCGGACGGAATTTTCGATCATCGCCCTGATCGGCGTTATTCTGCTGATCGGTATCGTCAAGAAGAACGCAATCATGATGATCGATTTCGCGCTGGATGCCGAACGCAAGGAAGGGCTCAGCTCGCGGGATGCCATTTACAAAGCCTGCCTGCTGCGCTTCCGGCCCATCATGATGACCACGATGGCGGCCCTGTTCGGCGCCCTGCCGCTGGCGCTGGGCGCCGGCGACGGGGCGGAATTGCGGCGGCCTTTGGGCATTTCGATTGTCGGCGGCCTGATCGTAAGCCAGATGCTGACTCTTTTCACGACCCCGGTTATCTATCTTTACTTCGACCGCTTCCGGCTATGGGCCAACGAACGGCTGGCCGCGCGCAGGACAGGATTACGCGATGCATAAAATGTTAAGGCCATTTTTATTTCCAGGCATATTGTTGCTCGCGGCCTGCGCGGTCGGCCCCGATTACACGCCACCGCCGGTGGAAATTCCGCCGGCCTATAAGGAAAATTACGGCACCTGGTCGCCGGCCCGGCCGAATGACGCAATTAACCGCGGCGCTTGGTGGGCAGCCTATAACGACCCGGTGCTGGATAATCTGGCGCGGCAGGTCGAAATATCGAACCAGAATCTGAAAGCCGCCGAAGCCGCCTGGCGGCAGGCGCGGGCTATCGTCGAACAGTCCCGCTCGACGTTGTTTCCCGTCGTTACGGTCGACGCATCCAAGCCGCGTACCGGCGGCGGATCGGTGCGGGGCGGGCCGACGACGACATATAACATGTCGGCCGGCGCCAGCTGGGTGCCGGATCTCTGGGGCCGCATCCGCCGCACCGTCGAGGGCGATATCGCCAGCGCGCAGGCCAGCGCCGCCGATATCGCGCTCGCGCGGCTGTCGGCTCAGGCCGATCTGGCGACAAATTATTTTACGCTGCGCGGGCTCGACGAGCTCAAATACCTGCTCGATCTCACCATGGCCAGCGACCGGCGCGCGCTTAAAATCGTGCAGAACCAGTATGACGCCGGGATCGTCGCCAAG
>JBFWTA010000154.1:0-6409 GCA_050248075.1 Bdellovibrionales bacterium
CGCGCAACAGCAAAAAATCGGTTCTCGTCGGCGACGACCAGATCGCCCTGTTTATCCAGATGGGCACCAACGAAGCGATGTGAACGGCCCCTTTATTACCCTATGCGGAACCAATACTTAGGAAGCAACCATTGACAGCCGCCCCGCCCCGCTCGCATAAAAGGCCCCCAAGGGCCTGTAGCTCAGCTGGGAGAGCGCCTCGTTCGCAATGAGGAGGTCGACGGTTCGATCCCGTTCAGGTCCACCAGCCTTCGCAAGCGTAGCGCCGCGAAGGCTGCCGCGCCGTAGCCCGAAGGGCGTAGGCGGGCTCTTGCCGCCGCACGCTAAGCGTGGCGCAGCTGCACAATGAGGCGAAGACGGGCTGTCGGCCATCTGGTACGTTTACATCCTCCGAAGCATTCCCTTTCCGATCAGCAATATACCGGCGCAACCGAAGACTTGCGTTAGCGCTTGGGCGACCATAACTCCGGAAAGCCTCCGCACACCGTAAGGTGCAGGCCGTGGAAACTTGTCTGCTACGTCGCCTTGCCCGATAAATACCAGGCACTGGCTTTGGAAAAATATCTCAAATCGCACTCCGGCATGGCTTTTGCAAAGAAGCGGTTTTTACAATCGTAAAAAATCATGCCGGTTGAAGTTACAGTGAAAGAATTTCCTTTGTTCCGCACCGGAGGGCTCGTGTCGCCTATACGTCGAGCATAGGCTGAAACCACATTTCGAAAAAATGATTATGTGCGCAGTTTTCTAAAATCTTAGGCGATCTTTTAAGCAGATGGTGGAGCCATTGACCTGCGGATCGAAAAACCCCTGAGCGAAAATCGGGCAGGTATAACTGCTGACCCTACAACTTTGTTTTCCACTTTATCCCTTAGTTCAGGTGGTTTAGTTTGAATCGTCCACTCTTTTCGACTAAGTTTTCGAACTGCACGAATAGAATAAGCTGCATCAACTGCATTATACACCACTAACCCGAGTAGAGACCTGCTGCCCGTAGCCCATCCCATGCCCAGAACAACTGGAGGAGCAATAAAGGCATTCTTAATGAATTGCGTTTTGAACCAACACTGAAGCCGTGCTGATGCCTTGGGGTCATTAACTGCGCGGCCAGTTTTATCAATCACGGTATCTTTAAAGTCAGGCAAATCCTTCCGGATTCTATTTAAGTCCATAAGATAACAAATCCCATAGCCGCCAAGAAGCTCAGCCGCGCCCCACATCAGTTTTGAAGTTCGTTCAGCGGGAGAGCTTAACAAGACGTCTGCTGCAACCACAAAAAGCCCTGGAACTGTAGAAAAACTAACCTTTGGGTTCATCAAAAAACGAGCGAGACCTTGAGATCCGTAAGGAGACCCATCAATATAAATATATCGTTCTCGCGGATTAGTTTTGTCTCCCGCCAAGCTTGCCTTTAAAGCTTGAAAAGTATTTAAAAAATCCACTTTTTCCCTCACAAGTTGGAATACCAATTTTACTCAAGAAAATATTTTTACGCGAACGAAAAAAGATGTGTTTCAACAAAATTAACCGTATGGACCATTGGTGCCCAGAACCATCGCTTCCGGTCCACCACGCTACCCTTCGGCTATGCGTAGCGTGTCCGGCGTAGTTTCGCGCAGCGAAACGTAGACAGGCTGCCTGCCGTATAGAATACCTTATTTCCATTAACCGCCTGCCCTGCCCCCTTGCGGCCGCGGTAGGCGATTTGTCTGAAACCAATATCTCCGTTTTCGCATACCAAAAACAGGTATGTGCGACTCTTTATTTTATGAATGACTTTGCTGGAAAAAGGGAGAAGCATACCGAGAGATTGTCGGGGCAATGCTATGGCTCAACCTGCTCCTGAGACAAACCCGGGAACAATGATCGGTGTTTCCCAGATTCTGGGAACCGGCGACGAAGAGGGATTGGCTCATTGCAGGGCTGTTCTGCCGCAACTCTCGACCTATCCCGCAGACATTCATTTTCTTCGTTACCTTATGGCCGAAGCGATAGCCGGACGGCGATCGGAAATTCTCGGTGAAATTTCCAGGCACATCACCAACGACCAGTTAAAAGAGCTCCGTCAGTTCTTCAAAAATGTCACAGACGACAAATCCGGAAACGGTCTTTTACACAAACTGCTGACAAGCCATGATCCGGCTGCGCAAAAATGCCTGACGGTTTTTAACGAAATGTATCAGCGTGCACAACCGCCTATCCCTGCGGCCCCTACGACAGTCGAACGGTCCACACCGAAATGGGGTGCGTTAAATGGTTTAATTCAACGTCTGCGCCTCTAAAGCCATCATAATCTCCCCCCCACCCTCACCGGCCGTTCCGCGAACCCGCCGAGGCTGATCATGCGGTCATACATCACAAGGGCTCCGGCGACGCCGACATTCACACAGAATTTGGCGGGGATTTTCACGATATGGGCGCAGCGTTTCACGAGGTCGGGCGAGAGGCTGCCTTTCTCGGGTCCCAGCACATAGGCGGCGCGCATCGGGTGGCGGAAGCTGGGCAGATCCACCGCCTCGTCCAGCAGCTCCACACCGACCAGCGTGCAATCCTTCGGCAGCTTGAATTCGTTTAAGGTGTCATAGGCGTAAAACGGCAAATGGATATCGGCGTGCGAGGTATCGGACGATTTCACCTCGGCATAGCTTACCGCCGCCGCGATGGTGAAAAACGAACTGGCGCCGAAAGCATGCGCCGTGCGCACGAGATTGCCGAGATTGAACCCCTTGCTGATGCCTTCGACGCCGATGCTGAAATAACCGCGCATAAAAACCCTTTCTTTCCCAGGCAAAATACCACCCCCGCGCGCTCGGCGGAAGCAAAGAACGGGGGCTTGTGAGGCGCAGCGCATAAGGTTAAAAGCACCTATGAACACTGAAAAACTCGTCCTCGACGATACACTCCGTTTTGACATCACCCGCTACAGGCACTGGGTTGAAGACCATGTGCGCTTCAGCGATCTCGATCCTCTGGGCCATACCAACAACAACGCCATCGGCGAATATTTCGAAAACGCGCGCGCGGCGCTGTTTGTCGAGGTCACGCCCAGCTGGCCGCGGCGCGAGCAGATTTTCGTGCTGGCGCGCATCACCATCGATTACCGGCATGAACTTCATATGCCCGCCGCGCTGCGCATCGGCACCTGTGTAACGGGCTTCGGCCACACCTCCATGCGCATGGCCAGCGCCGTGTTCCATGGCAAGACCGGCATCGCCTATGCCGAAACCGTGTCGGTGCTCATCGAGGAAAAAACGCGCAAGCCCGTCGAAATCCCGCAAGACCTGCGCGCGGTTTTGATGAAATACGGCGCGTAACTCCCCGCACGAGGAAAAACCCTACTCCACCGCCAGCAGCAGCCCCTTCAGATACGCGCTTTCCGGCAAATGCGGGTGCACAGGATGGTCCGGCGCGGCGAAAACGGTGTGGAGAATGCGCCCCCGCCGCCCCGCCTCGGACAACCCATGCGCCACCTGCCCGGTAAAATCCGCAAGACCCATGTTATAGCTGCAGGACGCGATAAACAGCACGCCGCCCGGCGCCGTGACGCCCGCCGCCAGCCGCGCCAGCTTGCGGTAACCGCGCGAACCGCTGGCAAGATCCTTGCGCGATTTCACGAAGGCGGGCGGGTCGGCGACGACGGCATCGAATGTCTCCTTAGCCTTGTTGCGCCGTTCCAGGTCCTCGAACACCTCGGCGCGGTGCCATGTGCATTTCGACGTCAGCCTGTTTTTCGTGGCGGCCTTCTGCGCATGCGCCAGCGCCGGCTCGGACGAATCGACGCCTGTCACCGATTTCGCGCCCGCCTTCGCGGCGCACAATGCAAAACCGCCCGCGTTGCAGTAAAGATCAAGCATGGATTCCACGCCACCTGCATAGCGCGCCACCAGCGCCCGGTTATCGCGCTGATCGAAATACCAACCGGTTTTCTGGCCGCCATGAAGATCGGCGTAATAGGCGAGTCCGTTTTCATGAACCTCGACCGATACTTCGCTTTCGCCGCGCACGACCTTCACTTCGCGCGGTACCCCTTCGAGCCCGCGCGAGGCGCTGTCGTTGCGCAGCACCATGCTATCCGGCTTCAACATGGCGACAAGCGCCTCTTCCAGCAGGGGCCATAGCCTGTCCATGCCCGCCGTGTTGAGCTGCACCGACAGATGACCGCCGAACCGGTCGACAATCAGGCCCGGCAATCCGTCGGCCTCGGCATGCACAAGCCGATAGAACGGTTCTTTGATCAGACGTTCGCGCAGCACCAGCGCCGATTCCAGGCGCCCCCGCAAAAAATCGCCGTCGATATTCTCCAAAGGTTGCCGCGTAAAAAGACGTCCGGCGATTAAAGTTTTCGGGTTATAAGTGCCCTTCCCGATCAGCTGCTTGTCATGCGTGCGGAATTCGACCAGAGCCCCGGGCTCCAGCGACTTTCCCGGATCCTCGACAACGATCTCGTTGGAATAAACCCAGGGATGGCCGTTTTGCGCGCGCCGGTGCCGCTGCGGCTGGAAGCGTATGATGGGAAGGCGCATAATCCGTTACCGATCCTTTTTCCTTGTGGCGATCGGCTGGGTGAACTGCAACTCCACATCCCACGGAAAATAAATCCATGTGTCCTGGCTGACTTCGGTGATGAAAGTGTCCACCAGCGGCCGCCCCAGCGGCTTGGCGTAAACGGCGGCGAAATGGGCCTTTGGCATCAGGCGGCGCAGCAGTTCGGCGGTACGGCCCGTATCGACCAGATCGTCGATCACCAGCCATCCCTCGCCGTCGCCCACATTGACGGGCGGTTTAACAAGCTGTGTTTCCTTCGCCTGTTGCGGCTTGCTATCGTCGGCATGATAGCCGATGACGCAAACGGTTTCGATCAGCCGGATATCCAGCTCGCGCGCCACGATGGCGGCGGGCACAAGGCCGCCGCGCGTAATCGCCACCATGCCCTTCCACGGCCCGAGATCGATGAGCCGCCAGGCCAAAGCCTTCGCGTTGCGGTGCAGCTCTTCCCAGCTGACGGGAAACTGTTTTTGAGGAACCGAAGCCGACATGCCCCCTTCTTAAAGCATTTTAGAAATTTCGGCTAAAAATAAAAAAGCCGGGCATAAAGCCCGGCTTTCTTTTCCATGCGATGGAATTAGCGTGTCGGGGCCGGTGGCGGCGTACGGCCCGGCGCACCCGCCGGAGATCCCCCGGGAGCCGAAGCCGGCTGGATGCCGGACGTAGGCTGCGGCGCAGCCGCACCCGGCGCATTCGGATTCACCGTGATGCCCATCTGGTTCATGCGCTCGATGATCGCCTTGGCCGGCTTGTTGCCGTTGTCGGCAAGCTTCTGGGTGCCGATGGCAAGAGCGTTAAGCTGCTCCTGCACCTTACGCACCTCTTCAATCGGCTTTTCCTGGGCGGCCATGGCTTCATTCATGGACTGCCGGTCGCGCATGATCTGCGTGAGCTGAAAACCGAGCATGAGGAATACGACGAAAGCGACCAGAGCCACCGGAAAGAGTATCTGGGCGGGCGTGATTTTACCGTTGGGCAGATTAAACATGGGTGGTCTCCTTTATTTCTTCTTTTCATTGCCTTCGGAAGCTTCACCGTTTGCGCCCTTCGGCTTCACGGTGATGCCCTGACTCGCGAGCAGCTCGCGGGCGGCCTTGTCGTTGTCGTTAATGCTGGCCTGGGCCAGAGCCTGAACCAGGGCCTGGTTAAGCTGATTGAGATTGCCGCTGTTGTTGATGGCGTTCTGGCGCTGCGCAAGTTCACCCTGCAGGTTACGATTGCCGTTGATCAGGCATACGTTGATCACCAGAAGCAGAAGCGCGACGGCGCCTAACCCCATGGATCCCAAATATAATACTCTGTCGTTCATGGTGGAGAACTCCTTCGGATAACGAACGGGTTGCCGGGAACAGGCAGGGACGAGGCATCTTGGTTAACACCGAAGAATCTGATTCGCAACGAGGGACACGTTGGTGTAATATTCGACAACAATATCAACAACAACACGCAACCTACTGTTTTTGCACCGATTGGTGACCGCATGAATCGGCATCTTCAAGTCTTTTTTGCCACACTGTTTATTATAATAGCCATTTTATACGTAGTGCCTGCATTTGCCGGCTCTCCACACGCCACGCCACGTGAGCCGGCCGGCAATCCGCTCTCGGCCGTAAGCGGCTGGTGGTACACCGAGGGCATGGAAGGCGGGGTTGAGCTTTATCCCTGCGGCAAGGACGTCTGCGGACGGTTTTACTGGCTTGGCGACGAAAAAGGCGCCGACACGGTTTCTCTCGATTCGCGCAATCCGGATCCCAGCCGGCGCGATCATCCCTTATGCCTCATGCAGTTCATGGGAGGCTTTACGCCGGACGGCCAGGGCCGTTATACGGATGGCTGGATCTATAGCCCCCGTCATGGGGCAACCTTT
>JBFWTA010000155.1:0-6354 GCA_050248075.1 Bdellovibrionales bacterium
CGTAACCACGACGCCCATGCCGAGAATGCGGCTGGCGAGACGGTCGGGATGATAGACTTCCAGCGCCTCGGTCTTTTCGCCGGTGCCGAGGAATTTGATCGGCCTGCCGGTCACGGCGCGCATGGACAATGCGGCGCCGCCGCGCGCATCGCCGTCGATGCGGGTCAGCACGATGCCGCCGATGCCGATTTTCTCGTTGAACTGCACGGCGGTATTGACGGCGTCCTGGCCGGTCATGGCGTCGACCACCAGAAGCTTTTCATGCGGCGTCACGGCGTCGCGCACGTCGGCGGCTTCCTTCATCAGCGCGTCGTCGATGGCGAGGCGGCCCGCCGTGTCGAGAATGAGAATATCGAAGCCTTCCTTGCGTGCGGCCTCCAGCGCGCGGCGCGCGATCGCCACCGGCCCCTGCCCCGCGACGATCGGCAAGGTGGCGACGCCGATTTGCGCGCCCAGCACCGCCAGCTGTTCCTGCGCCGCCGGACGCTGAACGTCGAGCGAGGCCATGAGAACTTTCTTGCGTTCGGTGTCGGTCAGGCGCTTCGCCAGCTTGGCGGAGGAAGTGGTTTTGCCCGAACCTTGCAGACCCAGCATCATGATCACGGCGGGCGGCGGCACATTGATGGATAACGGCTCGGCTTCCTTGCCGAGCAGATCCACCAGATTGTCGTGGACGATCTTGATAACCTGCTGGCCCGGCGTGACGGAGCGCGTAACTTCCTGGCCGATGGCGCGGGTTTTGACTTTTTCGACGAAATCCTTGACGACCGGCAACGCGACATCGGCCTCCAGCAGCGCCACGCGCACTTCGCGCATCGCCTCGGCGACGTCCTCCTCCGTCAGGTTTCCCCGCCCTGTCAGGCGGTTGAAAACGGCGGAAAGTTTGGTGCTTAAATTGTCAAACACAGTCCCGTATCCCTAAGAGGCCGGAGGTCAGAGGCTGGCGGCTGGAATAAAGCGTCACTAGCCTCCAGCCTCTGACCGCAAATTTCCAAACGTCATCGGACCAGCGAGCGCAACGCGCCGGCTGGCCTTTACGCCCCCGAGGGGGCCGTATCCTTGAGCCGAAATGGCTGGTGGATGCGGGTTTTGTAGCGGATTTCGAGGCCCGCCGTCAAATATTGCCTTATAATTCAGTGTTTTTAAGCGCTTAGCCGATGCTTGCTTTTTCGGCCCCGGTTCCTTACAAAAGCCCTTCATTTATAAGGATTAGAGCTATGCGCAAAGAAGGCCACCCCGATTATCATGAAATCACCGTCGTCATGACCGACGGCAGCCAGTTCGTGACCCGCAGCACCTATGGCAAGGCGGGCGACAAGCTGCATCTGGATATCGACCCGAAAACGCATCCAGCCTGGACCGGCATGCATCGCGCGATCAGCCGCGGCGGCCAGCTCGACAAGTTCAACAAGCGCTTCGCCGGCCTTTCAGGCAAGAAGGACGAAGCCGCAGCGGCTCCTGCTGCAACAGGCGGCAAGGAAGCCAAGATCAAGCTGACCACAAGCGCGGCTTCGGCGAAGAAAAAGTAATTGATCTATACTTTTTTCAATGCTGATTGAACTGCTGACGCAATTCTTTCAAATATACGGCGCCTAGCATCTCTACGAATGGATTTTTCAGCAAGCACCCCAATAGCGCGTATATTATCATCAGCGGACAGTAACCGTCTGGAATCAACGGGTACTGTAACCCACCCTTTGTACGCCATCATACGCTCTCTTCAATTTTGCAAATCTTTCTGCCCGTACAGAAGGCAAGATAGAGCCTGACGTCGACCGATCTGGCTGCATTGCCTTACTCCTTAAGTTAAATAGCAAAGTTCTATGCATACCCTGGCAAGGTGAGTATGCGTTCCAATGCTAGGTACTTTACTGAAGAGCTGCAACTGTAAATCCAGTTAATGTCGTTTTGAGGGATTTGAGAGTGTTTACGCGGCTGCGTCCCGGCTTGCGCCTGGATGACGGAAAGGCGGATTAAGCCCTGCCCGCAGTGCTCACCAGACCGACCACCGTCGAACCGCTAAGCATACCGAAATTCGGCACTTCACCGGCTTCCAGCTTGCCGCGAACCATCATGTCGAGACGGCGGATGCGGGCATACAGCGCATGGCTGCGTTCGAGAAGGCTGCGAAGGCCCGGCGGCAGATCCAGCGCATCGGCGCCGCTTTCGCTTTCGCATTCGTCGCCGCCGCCAAGCGCATATTGCGGCGAGGCGAATTGTTCCGGCGAAATTTCACCGGCGAGCAAGGCTTTCATTGCCAGCAGCCAGGTCATCACCTGAATAAGGCGCGCGGAAACGCGGGTGTGCTGATAGCCGACCTGAAGACAGCGCGGCAAATCGAATTCGCGGCGGTCGGCCTGTTCGTGATAAGCGATGTAATTGCGGACCTCCATGGTGAGGGCAATGCCTTCGTCGAACGTGCGATCGAGCAAAGTAACGGCTTTCGGCATGGCTTCCTCTTTATCCCGGTTGGTGTCCTCCCTCAAAGTCGTAGCGGGTTAGTCTTAAAAAGAAGTGTAACAACGCTTAATAAGCCATTAATCCGCATTGCGAAGTGTAAAGAAATTCGTTATCAGAGGCTGGAGGTTAGAGGCTGGAGACTGGGAAGCGGCTTTGATGATCGGTTAAAATACTTTAACCCTAGTCTCCAGCCTCGAGCCTCTAACCCCTACATCTGGGGCGTAGCCAAGCGGTAAGGCAACGGATTTTGATTCCGTCATTCGGAGGTTCGATCCCTCCCGCCCCAACCAAGGTTTTGACAAGTACCAGGAAGTTCAAGACGGGTTGTTAGTGTGGGTCGTAATAAATTCTTGCCATTTCTATAGTCTATCAGCGCGAAAAGCTAAATAGAACAACGACTTCTAAAAATTTAAGATGAACTACTGTTCCAATGTTTTAGGTGCAGGCAAGGCTTTCAAAGAATCCGTGCGCTGGGATACTGTTTCGTCGCCTTTTTGTCGACTGCCAAACATCGAGTAAGGCCGGCTCGGCTTATGGGGCCGGACAATGCCCGCATCGTCGAATCCAGCTTTTCCAGAACTACGTGCAGCGGCCCCGGATCCGGATCCAATTATGCCAGTTGCAGCATGTGAACGTGATTGTGTAACAGCAACTGTTTTAGTGTAATTTTGGATTTTCTCATATTCCGTTGGCAGCAACTTATTCACATGTGCAAACGGTACCAGCCGTGCCGCACGCTCAACCCGTGGCGTGTACCATAGACCGCGATGTCCTTCCACACCAAGCGCGAGGGTATTGCCGTCACGAAAATCGCTCAAAGCTTTACAGGCCTCATCTGCCTCGCGACCATGAACCGATTTGTATGCGAGGATAAAATCCTTCGCCGACATTATGCGCGTGGCTTCAAGATTTCCCGCCAGCAGAGGATGTGTTTGCATGAGCGATAAAAAGTCTCTTTCCGCCTGTGCAAAAATTTCGGCCGAAAGCCCGAATGGTGGGGGCCTAGCCGCACCGCTGTCCGTGACGCTGGCGCCGGCCTCGCTGAAATCGGGAGGGTCGTTATTTACAAGAACAAGCGCCCCATTGCCACCCACAGGACTATCGGCGCCACCGCCAGGCTCAGCCGGTTGCCCGGACCGAGCAACAATTGCGGCCAGAACAGCATCCCGATTCTTCCGATGTTCGGGCAACAATGAATCAATATCTCTGCCAAGTTTTCGCGCGATTGCTACAAGAACAGGGTTCGCATTACCGGTTTCAGTGTCATAGGGCCCGTTCTTGACGGCTTGAGTAATGCGCAGGTCAAAAGTCGCACGTTTGGGATATTCTACTCGCACCAGTTGAAATAAATTATCGAGATTTTTTACATCCGCTGCCTGTGACAGCGTAGGAAATTGACTCGTGAATTCCAACCAAGCACTGTCTGGCGGGGGTGCCGGCGGTTGAGCCGGCGGTCGCGATGCATCTGCCGAAACATTGTGAGTTACAATGTGCTGCCAGATATCTGGAAATGCTTCCATTGCGTTTTGGCCTGCAATTGCCGCAGCAATATCGGCTTCCGGCTTAAATCCGATATGGCCGCCCGGCGCCGGTATGATGAGGTCACCCTGGTTGATTCTACGGAGAACCTGCCGCGGCACGTTTGGATTATTTTCGCCGCTGATTGATAGATACGCAATGATGAACTGGCGCGCATCCAGCACGTTGGCTTTAACAAGTGCTTTTGCAAAAACACCCTGAGATTTAAAAATGGCGTCGAAAGAAGGTTGGCTTAGATCAGGTGGTGTCGGCGATGCGGCCTCAGCATTGACCGGGCGCGCCAGAGCCCCGCTGTTATGCGCCGCGATGCTAACGCCACGTCTACGGCCAGGCCCTACACGCACACCTTGACTAATTGTTCTTGGATGCGCGGTGAAATTAACATGCGCAGCCGCGCGGAATTCCTCCAAGTGTTCAGGAGGGGCGATTATAGGCGCTATAGTGCCTTCTGCTGGCTGGAAGATAGATGCGAGTGCAGGATACTGGTCACGCATCTTGGTTATAAGAATTTCATGGCGCCTTTGTGAGTTTTTAAAAGCTTTGGCAGTCGATACATCTCGGAACTCTATATAATCTGTATCTGACGCCCTGTGGCCGAGCGCCCTTTCAGCCGAATATTCCCGATAAAAGCGGCCCACAAATTCGCCAAATTCCCTTTTGTAATCGTTGCTCCTGCCGGTCGATACGAAATGAGACGCGAGCGTAATTGCAGATTGTGCAAAAATACGGTCGCGGATCTGGACGGCAGAGGGCAGCGCCTCTGCAAGCAGGTCAAGCGCGGCGACGATGCGCGTCGCAGACGGCGAGGTGCGGTCGAAACCGCGTTCATTTTCCAGAATTTCAGACATGTTGCGAAAGCGCAGCGGTGCGCCAATGCCTTTCAATTCCATGATCATGGCTTTAGATGCGATATCGAAATTGCCGAGACGCTTTGTGTCGACCGTATGCGCCTTAAAGAACGGATGGGCCGTGATCTCCATGCACCAGTCACGCAATCCGCTCTCGACTGCATTCAGTTTCTCCTGCGGGGCTAGAGATTTGCCATTTTGCAATCGGATGAAAATATTTTTTCGCTCGGCAACAGTGGCGCCATAAAGCACATCGCATTCGATACCGAAATTCATAAATGCCTGTGCAAGCTCAGGCCGTTCTTTTGCGACATCGCGGAACTTGCCTTTTTTAAGGCCAAGCCGATTCCTCGTTTCCTTCGACAAGGCATATTTGTTGTCGATGAAATCGAGAATAGCGGCCCGGCGTTGCTGGCCGTCGATAATCTCCATCGGACTGCTATCGTTAATATGAGCAAAGTTGAATTTTGGTAATTTCCAGCCGCGCAGCATTGTATCGATAAGAAGCTGCCGCTTGGCTCTGCCCCACAATACGTCACGTTGCCATTTGGCGGGTACATGATTATGACGATTTTGGTTTATTTCTTCTACCGTCATAGTACCGAATTTGGTCGTCATGCGGCTTGATTCATCGGATAAACGGACTACAGCGGTATCGGCTTCAAGCCAGTTCTTTGCGCCGGGCCGATAGCTTGCAAGGCGGGCCGCGAGTTCTGGCTCCCATTCCCTCATTTTCTTGACGAGAATTTCATGCCGGTCTTCTATACTGTTTGCTATGAAGGGAGCGCCAAGGCTGTCAAATTTAGCCACGTCTTCGTCATGATCTCCCGCACGATGACGCGCCTGGCATGTATGAAATTTCTCAGCAAAATTACGGAATGCGCTTTCCTGCCCATGATATTGACCACCTTCGACCAGCTGTGATGCCAAGGTAATGATCGCTTGGGTAAAGGAACCATTTTGAAATATGGGTGACTGGGCGGGAAATGCGGTAGCCATAAAATTATAGGTCGTCCGCAAATTGACAGCCACCGGAGAATGGGCCGTAAACTCGGCATGATCAACAAAAGCCTGGTATATATCTTTTGCCCGCATTCTGGCGCGCAGTCCGCCGACAGCCAGCGCCGTGACCTTTGAAGAGACATCGAAAAACTTGGCGCGGGCGTTACTGAAAGCAACGCTAGTTGTAAAAAACCTGTGACGGGCCAGATTGTCTGTGAAATCACTCAAGTCACTGGGGATTGCCTTGTTTTTTTCAGCTGCTGTAAGCGACTTCCCCATTTGCAGACGTTGAAAATAAATTTTCCGCTCGGCAGGAGTAGAATCTGAAATTTCATCATATTGAAGAACCAAGTTAATAATTCTTGTGGCAAGGTCCGGATGCTCAGCCTGCAAATCACGGAAATAACCGCTATTATGCACCCCATACGTCCTTCGAGTGCTATCCGACAGCGGATATTCATTATTTACATAACCAAGCATGGCGGTAAGCCGCTGCTGGCCATCG
>JBFWTA010000156.1:0-6308 GCA_050248075.1 Bdellovibrionales bacterium
CATCACCAAAACCACGCGTTGATTTGCATAGGGCCCGGCAACAAGTCCGCGACCTTCATGCCCCTAATCCTTGCGCCGGCGAACGGTTACTGCCGGGCTCAAGAGCCATGGGAGGGATAATATATGTCTGCATCACACGTGTCAAAGTATATTTCACACTAATAATGAGATTTTTCCAATATAAGGGGCAGGTAATTGCCCGTTTTGGGCAAGATCGGTGCGGCAAGCACCGCCGGACCGCCTTTTTGTATTAATAAGGAAGCTGAAACAGGCGTTATGCCGCGCCCCCGAGGGTGCGGGCGCATGATTTTCTGTTCAATCATGGAATTTTTTCAGGCGCGCCATCAGGCGGGCTGGGGGACGGATGTCAATTCATCCAGATGAATCAGCAATTCATGCCGCGCAAGATGGACAAGATCTTTCGGTAGCACGGCGATAATTGTTTTCTGCACCGCGGCGGGCAGTTCCCCGCGCAATTCGCCAACCATGCGGGCAGGGGCGACGATGATAAGCCTGTCAAACCGGCCGTCCGCCCTTGCCTCCACAAGTTTCTTGATCAGCCGCATTACAAAATGCTGATGTATTTTGTCTTTCAGCGAGTGATGAGGGGACACCGAATGACGGTGCGTGCCCGCGCTTGAGAAAATGGCGCCTTTTCCGCCATTTCCCAGTTCATAGTCCGAAAGGGGCTCGGCCTGGAGCGACAGGCCGGAAACAGGGGTGAGAACGGAACGGAGAACTTCTTCGTAACAGGCGTGCGGGGAGGTGCCGCATAAGGGCGTCCCGCGGTGGTTTTCCTTGTGCCAGTCGAAGGCATCGACCTGGCGCCCGTTGGCGATCAAGACCCATGTTGTGGCGGATTGACGTTCCGCTCTATAAGCTGGCTGTTGCATCGCAGGCTCCTCCGGCCCGTACAATAATTCGTCCGGTCCCGGATGCCTTGATCTTGGTCAAACCCGTCCGGGGGAGGCCGGGTAGAATTATAATATAGGGAATGACCGCATGCTGCTGCTCGATGTCGTCGGCTGGCTGATTGCCGCAGTCCTTGTGGGCATGACGATCGGGCTGCATTACGAAATCATCAAACTTGCCTCGGACGTGATCGTGCCATGGTCGCTGAAGCGTTTTCACGACCGACGCGCCATGATGCTGCTGACCGTGACGCTCATGGCCGGGCATATCTGCGAAATCTGGATTTTTGCCGGCGCGATGTTCGGCCTGAGCTATTTTCCGGCTTTTGGTTCCCTTACGGGCAACCACGAACCGACCTTTAACTCTTTTCTGTATTTTTCGGCGGTGAGTTATACGTCCACCGGTTATGGCGATATTCTTCCCGTCGGCCCGCTGCGCGCCCTTGCCGTTTCGGAAGCCCTGACGGGTCTGCTGATGATCGCCTGGTCGGCGTCGTTTACCTATCTGAAGATGGAGCAGATATGGAATCTGCGGCATAATACCAGGAACACCAAGTAACAAAGCGAGGTTGGTGCTTTGACCCGGCCCAAACATGGTTTTACCCGTCAACATTCGATGCCTTTGGGGGCTTGCCGCAAGGCCCGCCGGTCGCCGGAATCGTTTGTTTTTTCAGGATTCCGGCTATAATGCCGCCCAAAATTCCGCTGGTCATGACAGGGCAGTTGCGCTAAAAATCGGTATCCCCCGCATAGTTAGTAAGCATAGTCCGGCGCCGAGCGCCGGACGGGGGATCGTGAGTAAAGACCGAATAGGAGTGTAGCTCAATTGGTAGAGCACCGGTCTCCAAAACCGGGGGCTGGGGGTTCGAGCCCCTCCACTCCTGCCAGGTGCAGGATACAACGCAGGAAAGAAAAAAGTTATGGATAATAACCAGGCCGTACGGGACGAAGAAAAAACAAGGACGGGGCTTTTTGAATTCGTGCGCGAAACGCGCCGCGAAATCAGCAAGGTCACGTGGCCCACGCGCAAGGAAACGCTGATGACGACGGTTATGATCGTCGTCATGGCCCTTGTGGTCGGGTTGTTTTATTTCGGCGTGGATACGGCGATCGGGTTCGTCATCAGCCGCATTCTCGGCATGAAGCTTACATAAAAAGGAAAGACGGGAAGGAAAAGAAAATGTCGCATCGCTGGTATGTCGTTCACGTATATTCGGGTTTCGAAAAGAAGGTCGCGCAGACCGTGCGCGAGACCGCGCTTAAAAAAGGCCTCGAGGATTATTTCTCGGAAATCCTGGTTCCGACCGAAGAGGTCGTGGAAATGCGCCGCGGCGCCAAGGTAAACGCCGAACGCAAGTTTTTTCCGGGCTATGTTCTTATCAAGATGGATCTCACGGACGAGAGCTGGCACCTTGTGAAGAACACGCCGAAGGTGACCGGCTTTCTCGGCGGCAGCGGCAGGCCCGTGCCCATCTCCGAAGCCGAAGCCCAGCGCATCCTCAACCAGGTTCTGGAAGGCGTCGAGCATCCGAAACCGTCCGTCACCTTCGAGGTCGGCGAGCAGGTGCGCGTGGCCGACGGTCCGTTCGCCTCGTTCAACGGCGTTGTCGAAGACGTGGACGAAGCCAAATCACGCCTCAAGGTCGCGGTTTCGATTTTCGGCCGCGCCACGCCGGTGGAACTGGAATACACGCAGGTCGAGAAAGTTTAACGTCGCCCACGATTTTTTCGAGCGGCCGGATATTTAACGAATGGAATAATGCCCATGCGGCGTGGCCTCGCGGTCGTCTTTATCGTTCTGTCGCTTGCCGCATGCGCCGAAAACCGCCAGCAGCATTATGCAAAAGCGGTGCTGGGCCGTCCCGAACCCAAAAACCAGAAAGAGCGCATCGTCGAATGCGGCTGGCTGGAAGGCGAAATCGCCCGGCAGCAGAATCTCGGCGCCTCCGGCAGCGGCGTTTCGGCGGCGCCGCGCATGGCCGCTACCTACCGCATCGTGACCCGCAACAATATAAAGGTATTGCAGACGCGCGGCGCGTATCTGCGGTGCTGGCCCGGCGCCTTTCCCGGCGCGAATTAAGGCGCTTCCCAGTCCCGGGACGGATTAAAATAAAGCCCTTTATGCGCGGAGAGATATTTATCGAGCGTGGCGCGGATAAAGCCGCTGCGCTGCATTTGCCCGATGGCCACGTTCATCATGTCGCGCAGCTTGGTTTCGCCTTTCGCCACGGCGAAGCTGTCGGGAAAGACGCGAACCGGATCGGCATTCGCCACGCGCTTGAGCGTGCCGGGATTGTTGCGGATAAAATCCTCGCCGGTGAAGGGATCGGCGAAGGCGACATCGGCGTTTTTCGTCGTCACCGCGAGCAGAAGCCGCATGGCGTCGGAATCCGCCGGCAGGGCATATTGCGTGGCGGACGGAAAGCTTTCATCGACGATCTTTTTGACGATGCCGCCTTCGATGACCGGCGTGACGATATCCTTGCCGTTAATTTTGCCCAGATCGCCATCGAAGCGCGTATCGTCGGCGCGGGCATAGGCATATATCGGCACGTAATCGAGCGGCAGCGTGTAATCCAGCGCCATGGCTTGATTGCCGTTCGGCCAGATCGGAAAGCACATCGCATCTTCGCGTCCTGCCGCGAGATTTTCCGCAACGCGCGCCGGGTCGATTTCCTCGACCCAGACGATTTCGAGATCAAGAATGCGGCCCATTTCCTTGACGATGTCATATACCAGCCCGCGCGTGAGGTTGCGCGTCGGATCGACATTGGCGAAATAACCGGCCACGCTGCTGTAGGCGCAGCGCAGCGTGCGGGTTTGCACGACGCGGTCGAAAGCCGGCTGGCTGGCCAGCTGCAATTCCGTCGTGCCGGCCCAGTTGGCGGCGCGCAGCAGGGCGGCGGCGATAAGCGCGCCGGCCATGCCGACGATAAGGGCTTCGCTCAGTTTCATCTGTCTGCGTAATTGCCGGTGGAAGGGAATCGGATGCTAATGCGTTTTCCCGCCCATGTCAGCCGCCAGCCGCGCGATGACGCCACCCCGGCGGAGCGGCCGTGACATGGCATGCGTTATATATTTCTGCTTATCAGGGGCAAGAACTTACCCGAGAATCAAAGGGATAAAAGACTAACGCATCTAAAAAAGACTCGACTCTTGGGATGGTTTCGGATACAAAACGCGCAAAGAGCAAGGTGTGGGAGGTTAAGCCCCAAAAGCCGGAAGTAGCGATAACCCATCGCTAAAAATTCGGCAAACGTCCAGGGGAGACCGCTACCACGCCGATTGCCACCGGTTCGCCGGAGGCAAGGAAGAAGGGCGAAATTTCCCTTCGTATATCGTTGTTGAACCTGCCCGCGCGCTTCTGGCGCGCCGGGTAATTTATACGCGCCACAGGGCGCCGGAGAGAAGTCATGGCAAAAGAAATCATCGGTCTTATTAAATTGCAGGTGCCCGCGGGCGCCGCCAACCCGTCGCCGCCCATCGGCCCGGCCCTGGGTCAACGCGGCCTTAACATCATGGATTTCTGCAAGCAGTTTAACGCCAAGACGCAGGGAACCGAAAAGGGAACGCCCATTCCGGTGGTCATCACCGCGTTTTCGGACCGCAGCTTCACGTTTATCACCAAGCAGCCGCCCAACAGCTATTACATCAAAAAGGCGGCGAAAATCGAAAAAGGATCCAAGACGCCGGGCACCGACAGCGCCGGCACGATCACGATGGCGCAGGTGCGCGAAATCGCGAAGCAGAAAATGCAGGATCTCAACGCAAACGACATTGACGCGGCATGCAGCATGATTATCGGCTCCGCCCGTTCGATGGGCATTCAGGTAGTGGAGTAATCCCATGGCTCACGGCAAAAAATTCCGCAAGGTTCTGCAAAATGTCGACCGCAAAAAAACCTACAAGCTCGACGAGGCGGTCAGGCTTGTGAAAAAGAACGTCGCCGACGCCCAGCGCAAATTCGACGAGACGATCGAGATCGCGATGAATCTCGGCATCGACGTCAAGATGTCGGACCAGTCGGTGCGCGGCATGGTTCAGCTGCCGCACGGCACCGGCAAGAGCATTCGCGTCGCCGTATTCGCCAAGGCCGACAAGGCCGATGCCGCCAAGGCGGCGGGCGCCGATATCGTCGGCGCCGACGATCTGGCCGAAAAAATCCTCGGCGGCTTTTCCGATTTCGACCGCGTGGTGGCGACGCCCGACATGATGGGCGTGGTCGGCAAGCTGGGCAAGGTGCTCGGCCCCCGCGGCCTGATGCCGAACCCCAAGCTCGGCACCGTGACGCCGAATGTCGCCGAAGCGGTGAAATCGGCCAAGGCGGGCTCGATCGAATTCCGCGCCGAAAAGGCCGGCATCGTTCAGGCCGGCATCGGCAAGGCGAGCTTTCCGGAACAGCAGATCCTCGAAAACGCGCGCGCCTTTATCGGCGCCATCACCAAGGCGCGCCCGACGGGGATCAAGGGCACCTATATCAACCGCGTCACCATCTCCTCGACGATGGGCCCGGGCGTGAAGGTGGATCTCGCGGCGTTGAGCGAGACGGCATAAAGAAAAAAAATTAAAGCAAGAATTTTATCGGACGTCATTTAACCGGCTTTATTTAAGCGAGGGTAAGTGCATGCGCGTGACTGTTGACTATTGGGATGCAGGCGGATTTATACCGAAGCCTCATCAGGAAGAAATTGAAAGCATATTCGAACTTACCCTGTCGAAAAGGGTCGGCAGAAAGCTTGGCTATGATCAGCGAAGCGGGCCCAACATTACTATATCCATTTTCCCAGACACAAATCTCGTAAATGGCTGGTGCCTGGATGCCAGCTTGTTAGGGATGAACGACATTTGTATTACTGTAAATCCTCATCGGCCTTCGTATTTATATATGGATGGCGCCGAGGTGTTATCGGGTTTGACTTCCCTACATTTATACGAGGCGTTACGTAATGCTAAAATGGGTAAGGATAAAACGCTGAGCCGCGCAATTATTACAAGAGGGCTGGCGCTTAATTTTTTGGCGGAAACACACCACCCTGTGTTCTACGAATATCCATTGGTGACAAGTTGGCAGCTTGGCGGAGTTGGAGAGCAGGTCGCTGCCCTGAGTGAAGCAAAAGACCCCGAGAAAATATTGAAATATATCTGCGGTAGCGAATTGCCAGAGCATTATGATCTGTATCCTCCGAATGCGGGTAATTTGCTGGCCTTTGTGTTCATGAAAAAATGGCTTGGGGAAAATAGAAAGAGGTCTAGTGAAGTTGTCGGTTTCAAAGCTACGGCGGCATTGAGGCAATTAAGCAGGGCGACAGACTTAAAGGCGATTTTTGAAGAAATAGTTCGATCTACGGCACCGTCCGCCTTAATGCCCAATACTCTCGCTTCAGATGTGCCAGATGT
>JBFWTA010000157.1:0-6306 GCA_050248075.1 Bdellovibrionales bacterium
CATGTGGTGAGTTCCTGGTTGCCCATTAGAAAGAGATGCGCGGGTCGTTGCTGCGAAATCCATAATTTTCGAACCGGGATCGCCCCTTGCACTATCCGATCGCATATGTGACGGATCGCCGGGCTTGGCCGAGGCGAGGTTCCGGGAAGCGGGACCAGTTGGGGAGTCACCGGGCTTCGCCGGTGCGGTCGCGTCAGCTGTCTGTGCCGGACCGGAGCCCTGCTGCGGCGCGGCCGTAACTTCGTTCAGGCGCGCAAGGTTCTCGACATGCGCGGCGGTCATTGTGCCGGGTGCGGCGGATGGCGTGGCCGTCAGCGCCGCGATTTTTGCATCATGAAATACGGCTTCGCGTTCGGCCGGGTTTTGAGAAATCATGCCTGTGCCGGGAACGACATGGTTGTCGATTTTTTGCGCAAAAGCCGTGAATGCCTCCGGTGATTTTTCCTTAAGGATGGCCAGTTGAGCATAAGCCGGACTGACCTGGTTCGCGCCGCCGGCTCCCGACTGCGTCGGCGATATGCCCATTTTATGCATGACTTCTTGAATTTGCGGATCGAGTTTCTGGCCGTTTAAGGCCGGACCGCTAAACTCCATCGAATAATCTTCACCGGGCGCAACCTGATCCGGCAGTGCTTGCTGTGATGCCGCAACTTTGAGAGAGACAGGAGTAACATGTCCTGGTTCTAGTTCGGGAACCTTCGTTACTGTTGCCGGAAGTTTGGCCGCTTCTTCAATCGGCTCCATTAATAAGTCAATTCGGGGTTTCGGTTCGGCAAATGTTGTAGGCGCTGGTTGTATGCGTGTTCCTTCTGATGGGGCTCTCTGCGGTGGTGCAGCAGAAGCAGCAGGCAAGTTTGGATCGAAGCTGGCATCGGGCCCGCCAGGCTCTGCATTAGCCATATGCAAAGGGGGGGGGTGTGGCCTGTCGACGGCACCGGGAGGAGCCGTTGAGTTGCGAGCGGCTTGAGAAGGTGCCGCCGCCGGGGCAGGATGGGGCTCCCCCGCAAACGGAACGTCTTCCGCTGGCGCGGTCGGTGACTTTATAGCGCCCGGCTGGGCCGCTGCGGATGCTGCCGTGGTCAGCGCCGTGTTCATCATGCGCATTACCGGAGGCAGCAAATGCGACGTGGGAGATGCATTGGCTCCATACAGAGCTACTTGAATGCCGTTCCTCTGTGGCAAAACATTTTGTTCGCCACCTTGCTTAAGCGCATCTGAGATCGTTTTGACGACCATGAAATCTCTTTTGCAAATATTGTTACCGGCAAATAACGCCGGATGAATCGCTTTAACTTTAGATTTAACATTAGTTGGTTTTTGTTAACGGCCCATTAATTGTATGGCGCGAGACGGTATGAGGACATGGCTACAACTGTTTGTATTATCTTGGATAACAAGGCCTGCCTATCAAGGTTTCAGAATAGATAACACCTTATATGTCGACGAATTTGTCGGTGAATGAATAGCCGAGAGCATGCATAAGGATCTGCAGATGCGGGTCGTCGGGCAGCTGAAGATGGCGGTTCATCATGTCCCGAATGCCGGCCAGATCGCGGTCGACGAAAAAGGATGCGCGCACGATGTCGCGGGCAAGAACCGATAGCTGGTCATAACGCGCGGCGATACTAGTATCGAGACTATGCTCCAGCCGCAGCGAGGTGACGAAGGGAAACAGGCAGGCGGCGCGCATCGTGTTTTGCGTCACCAGCCGCCACATAAATAGATCGAGCGGCAGGGCCGGACCTTTCGTCAGTTCCATGATGTAAAGATCATGAAGCCTGTTCACGGCCTTGGGGCTGATGAGCAGCGAACTGGCGGTGCCGAATTTTCCCTCGCGCAGGTCGATGACCTGGAAAGTCACTTCCCCGACGCGGCCGGCTGCGTCGCGTTTCGTGATTCTGTCGAACAGGGTTTTATAAGTTTTGTAATATACGTTCGATGTCGGAACTTGCGTGTCAGTATAGATAATATCGTAGGTGTCGAACAGGTTTTGCGCCATAAGCGATTGAATCGCGTCCTGCATGCAGGCGGCGAGCAGAATGTCGTCTTCGATGATGTGCAGGACTTTGTTTGTGCCGAGATTTTCCTTGAGCAATTTGCAGTGCGTGGAAAAGACGCCCATTTCGCCTTCCTTGAGGGAAGGGTTGGGAAAACCCATGGCATTGCCTTCGACCGCGGTAAAGCGCCGGTACGTATCCTGAAGCCCGCGCTGCGCCAGCTGCGCCTCCATTTTCGCGCGACGCTCGGGATTGCGGTCGAGGTTGATGAAAAAGCCGGTATAGGTCATAGCGCGCGGCCCGGGTATAAAAACGGCAATATCTGTTTTTCCTCGACGCTAAACCCTGCCGCGATGCCGGTCGTTACTGAAGTTTTTTTCAGATGGAACAGTGCAATTCCCCTCCCCTTGAGGGAGGGGTTAGGGGAGGGGGCCAGACGTTCGTCGGGGAGTTGGACGTAACGACGGGTTTCAACGCTAACGTCTTGCCCCCTCTCCTGTCCTCCCCCTCGAGGGGGGAGGAACCCTGCCGCGATGGCGGTCGTTACTGAAGTTTTTTTAGAGCGGGAAGGGTGGTCATTATCCGATAACCTTATCAATTTTTTCCCCCTTCCTTGCCTGGATAGTCATGGAGGGCGGATAAAGATCGGCGTTGTTAAGAATGATCTGGCGGAACTTGTCGTCGAATTTCGGCAAGACTTCCTGTTCGTAGAGGCCTTCGATGTTGCGGCGGTAATTGAACAGCGCGCGCGGCACGCGCAAGGCCTGATAACCAAGACCGGCGGCGGCGATCCAGAAGTCGAAATCCTCGCAGCCTTTGACGTTTTCGCGAAAACCGCCGACCGCCTCCCAAATTTCCCGCTTGAAAAGCGAGCAATAGGAAAACTGGTTGTTGTGAATCTGGGCGGAGTAGTTATAGGCCGGGTTTCCGGCGACGCCGGTCACGGAACCAAAATGCCGGGTCGCCGTATAGGCGATGTGGCATTGCGGGTTTTTGCGCAGCGCGTCTAGGCATTCCTCGACCATCGTGGGCTCGATCCAGTCGTCAGCATCCAGCAGCAGGATAAAATCGGTTTCGGTGGCGGCTATGCCGCGATTGCGCGCGATGGCGGGCTGGCCAGAATTCGGCTGGGCAATGAGGGATACGTTAAACTTGCGTGCGATGTCCTGCGTATTGTCGGTGCTGCCGTCGTCCACCATGGTGACGCGGATATTTTTCCATGTCTGCGCAAGAGCGGAGCGGATGGCGCGTTCCAGATACTGGCCCTGATTATAGCAGGCGATAACAATGCCCACGCCGGGTTTCTCCGGCAGCGGCTCGGGCCTGGTGAATTTTTTCAACACATCTTTCATCTTCGCATCCGGTTTGCGCTTGACGAAGAAGGGCGCGCGGTAGGCCAGCCGTTCGGTGTCGAGCATGCCGACATAGTCGCTGCCGTCCTGCAGCTTGCGGATTTCACCGCGGAATTCGGAATAGGCGACAAGTTCGCCGTCGCCGCGCTCCTCGAGATAGCGCTTATCAAGCCCGTCGCAGACTGTAATGGCTTTGCACTCCGCGCATTTCGGTGGGAAAACTTTTAAACCGCCGCGGCGTGCGGCGATGCGCGGATTGTCGTTGACGGCGATAAGTTCGGTGCCGGGCGGCGGCATAAGGGGGTGCAGGGGGATGCGCGCCGCCATGGACGCGGTCACGGCCGGCGTAATTTTCTCCGGCCGCGCGCCGTGGTTCATGTTGTTCATCCATTCATAGGGGTCGTGACGTACGCCAAGGATGCCGACCATGTTCCTTTCCATGCCCGCGACCTGGCACATGGGGGCATAGCGGATATTCACGCCGACGCCTTCGCTTTCGAGGATATGGACGGCTTCCTTGAGATAGGGATGGACTTTTGAATAATCCGCCTGCACCGGCGCGGCGCGGCCTGCATCCGACCAGGCATAATAGGCGTTCATTTCGATGAAATTATGCAGATAGATATTGTGCTTAAGGATTTCCCGCGCGATGTCGGGCAGATGGCGATAATTTTCCTCGAACACCGTAGTGTTGGACGTGTAATGAAAGTCCCGGCGGTCGAGTTCCTCCATAACAGCTTTTTGCTTTTCCCATGACTCGCCGGTGATTGCGCGAAACCGCTCCTCGTTTACGTCATGCATGGAAAAAAGAAAATTTGTGAGGCCGGCGTCCAGCAATTCATCGAGCAGTATTTTTTCGGATTTGCGCATCTTGCGCAAAAGATATTGCCCAAGCGTAATGATTCGGCTGGAGACGCCGAGAGAGGTCGCCAGGCGAACGATCTCGATAATATCGGGATGCAGGGTCGGCTCGCCGCCCGTTACGTCGAAACCGAGGAATCCGTTATCGGCCAGGCTGCGCACAAGCGTTTCCAGATGCTGCCGGCTGTGGAATTCGGCATGGCGCATGCCGGCGAACTGATCCGCTTCGCCGTTAAGGTAGGAATAGTAGCAAAACTTGCATGAATGCATGCATTTCAGCCCGACATCGACCACGCTCCAGCGCGAGGGATATCCGGCGGCATGAAGATAATAGGGGTAGCTGGTTTTCATGGGCGCGGGCCTGAGGGTACTCTATCCGGGATACAGCCGGCACCTGCGAGAAGCAAGCGAAGAACAAGCCGCAGACGGCCTGTGTTGAATGATTTGATGCAAGCCCTATAATCTGCGCGCATGTATCCGGAAAAACTCCCTTCCCCGTCTCATTCCCTCGAACTCGGCGTTATCGGCAATTGCGTCATTGCCGCGCTGGTCGACAAACAGGCCCGCATTGTCTGGAACTGTTTTCCGCGCTTCGATTCGGACCCGGTTTTCTGCTCCCTGCTTATGGGGTCGAATGCGGGGGAGTTCGGATTTTTTTCCATCGAACTGGTCGATCAGTCGCATTCCGAGCAGCGGTATCTGCGCAACAGCGCGGTTCTGGAAACCGTGTTGCGCGATACGCATGGCGGCGCGGTTCGCATCGTCGATTTTGCTCCCCGCTATCATCACTATGGCCGCATTTTCCACCCGAACATGCTTGTGCGCCGCCTTTCGGTGCTGAGCGGCTTGCCGCGGGTGATCATTCGCCTGCGCCCGGCCGCCGCGCAAGGCGCGGCACCGGCGGCGCGCACGCTGGGCAGCAACCATATTCGTTTTGCCGGCGAGGAGCAGAGTCTGCGCATGACGACGAACGGATCGGCGTCGTTGATTTACCGCGAGATACCGTTTGTCCTGCAGGACGATCTCACGATGATCCTTGGGCCGGACGAGCCTCTTCAGGATTCCGCGGCGCGGCTGGGGCGCGAGTTTTTCGACAAGACGCTGGTTTATTGGCAAACCTGGGTGCGATCGCTGGCGATGCCGATCGAATGGCAGGACGTGGTTATCCGGGCCGCGATCACGCTGAAATTGTGCAGTTATGACGATACCGGCGGCATTGTCGCCGCACTCACGACATCCGTTCCCGAATACGCCAATACACCGCGCACATGGGATTACCGCTTTTGCTGGCTGCGCGACGCCTATTTCGTGGTGCAGGCGCTTAACCGCCTGAGCGCCACGGGAACGATGGAGCGGTATATCGGTTATGTGCGGAATGTGGTGGTGTCGTCTTTCGACCAGCCGTTGCAGCCTTTATATGGGCTAAGCTACGAGAAGGAAGTTCCCGAAGTTACCATCCCCCATCTTTCGGGATACCGCGATAACGGGCCGGTGCGGTTCGGAAATGCGGCCTTTAAGCAGGTGCAGAACGATTCCTATGGCAGTGTCGTGCTGGCCCTGACGCAAAGCTTTTTCGACGAACGTCTCGATCATTCCGGCGATCAGCAGTTGTTTACCTTGCTGGAGCGTCTGGGCGATCACGCGGTCGCGAATTGGGACAAGCCGGATGCGGGATTATGGGAATACCGCACGAAATCGGCGGTGCATACCTATTCCGCCGCCATGTGCTGGGCGGCCTGCGACCGGCTGGCTAAAATAGCCCACCAGTTAAAAATGTCGGAACGCGCCGAAAAATGGCGTGCGACGGCCGACCCGATACAGAAAAAAATTCTGCAACTGGGATGGAATGCCCGGCTGGAAAGTTTTACGTCATCGTTCGACGGCGGCGATGTCGATGCCAGCCTGCTTTTGCTGCCGGAAATCGGCTTGCTTTCCTATAGCGATCCCCGGTTTCTCAAGACGCTTGCCTTGGTGGAAAAACAACTGAGACACGGCAATACGATGTTTCGGTACCGGCATCCCGACGATTTCGGCCTGCCCGAAACATCGTTCACCGTATGCAGCTTATGGTACGCGCAGGTGCTGCACAGGGTCGG
>JBFWTA010000158.1:0-6278 GCA_050248075.1 Bdellovibrionales bacterium
TCCATCAGCGCGCCCAGTTCGACAAGGATTTCCTCGTCTTTATCTTCGTCGATAAGATCGAGGCGGGGGATCAGCAGCATGGTTTTTTTCGGGCTGGCCCGCCGCACCAGCTGCCGCGCCTGCGCCAGCGCGTCGGTGTTGCGCGGGTTGTGAACGATGACGATTTTTTCGAAGGCCGCTTCCTTGGCGATGCGCTCGGCCAGTGTTTTCTTGCCGGACAGCGGCGCACCGGCGATCAGGATCTCGTTGCCGGTCTGCAGCGCGGCATAAGCCTGCGGGTTGCAGGCGCGGTCGACGAGATCGCGGATATCTTCCAGCAATTCATCCAGCCCGGCCAGATGGACGCTAAGCGCCGACACGTCGACCACCTCGAGGCTGAGCTCGACCCGATGCCGCAGCTTGCGGCGTTCGATGATAAATTCCAGCAGGATCGGGCCGAGGACGATCACTTCCATGATGGTGGCGATCAGAACGAGATTTTCGGTGAAGTTCATGGAGCCGGTCCTGTGAGCCGCGGATGTTTACCAACATAGATGAAAAATCCTTATATGTCAGGCCGGGATGAAAATATTAATGCGGCGTTCGGACCTCACTTTCGGCCCATGATTATGCTAGATTTTACGCATTGGAGATATTCATGCGCCGGATTTTTTTATTCCTTGCGGCCCTTGTTCTGGCCGGTGTGTCGTTCGGCGTTCCCGCCCGGGCGGGCAGCGGCGAGGTGGTCGGTACAATTCTTGGCGGCGGCATCGGCGGCGTTCTCGGCAATCAGTTCGGCAGCGGCTCGGGTAAGCAGGTGGCCACGGGGATCGGTATTCTGGGCGGCGCATTGATCGGCAACCGCATCGGCAACGACATCGACGCGCGCAACCGGCGTGCCGCGATGCGTACAATGGTCGGCAGCGGACGTGTCTCGCTTTTTTCCGACGAGATGCCGCAGGGGCAGTATGTGCCGAATTATGTGGCGCCCTCGGCGCCGGATCCGGCCTCGATGGGCATGTATGATGCTTCTGCCGGCATGTATTGCCGCGAATTCGTACAGCCGGTTCTGGTCGGCCGCCGCGTTCAGCAAAGCATCGGACTTGTTTGTCAGCAGCCGAATGGCGGGTGGCAGGTGGTGCAGTAAAAAAATATCAAATTCAATTAAGAGGGATGAAAAATGGGTATTCTTAAAACTATTGTAGATGGATATAATCATTATGGCCCTAAGCAAGGCCAAAAGGTGGAAGAAGTGCTTCAGCGTTTAGAGCAAGCGTTGCAAGCAGGAGAAATCCTTATGCCCGATTTTAGAGAGGCATCGAGTAGGTTAACGGCAAGAGGTAGCTTGGCCCAGCAGAATGCCGCGATTAAATTGGCTAACTGGCTTGTATCGCCAATCCGCGACCGTAAAGGGACGGAGGTAACTCATGCCGAAGCGCGATACAGGCAGAACTTTATTCGTTAGCATATGCCTGCGGAAATATAGTGCTGGCATATGAGGCGTCATTTTTTCCTTATCGCAGTTGCCAGATAATTTACATCCAAATCGTTGTTGCTGAGAACGAATTCATTCCGCAGCGGGTTGAAAATCAGCCCGGTTAGATCGGTCGCAGTCAATCCGGCCGTTTCCAGATGCTTCACCAGTTCCGACGGCCGCACGAATTTATTCCATTCATGCGTGCCGCGCGGCACCCATCCGAAAATATATTCGGCGGCGACGATGCCGAGCAGGAAACTTTTCGGCGTGCGGTTGAGGGTAGACATCACCAGCAGCCCGCCCGGCTTTAACAGCCCCGCCAGCGCCTCGAAAAAAGAATCCATATCGGCGACATGCTCGACCACTTCAAGGGCGGTGATGAAATCGTAGCGGGTCTTTTTCGCGGCAAGTTCCTCGACGCTCGCGACCTGATAATCAATTGCAAGGCCAACGGCCCGGGCGTGCTGCCGGGCGGCGGCGACGGTTTCTTCCGAGGCGTCGATGCCGGTAACCTTGCCGCCAAGCCTTGCCATGGGTTCCGACAACAACCCGCCGCCGCAGCCGACATCGAGAATGGTTAACCCCTTGAGGGACTGCCGCGATTGCGGCGACCGCCGGAAATGCGCGCAGGCGGCATCGCGCACATATTCAACCCTTACGGGATTAAGCCTGTGCAGGGGCCGGAACGCGCCGTCGGGATTCCACCAGTCGGCGGCGTGCCGGGAAAAGCGGTCGATTTCCTCGGCGGCGATACTGGCGGACGAACGCGGCATGACATGACACCTTGCGAAGGGAAGCCTAACAAAGCTAATAATACCAGAATGTTGCTGGTTCTCAAATTCGGCGGGACATCCGTCGGCGATATCGACCGGGTCAAGAACGCGGCCTCGAAGGTCGCGGCCGAGGTCCAGAAGGGTCACAAGGTCGCCGTCGTCGTTTCCGCCATGGCGGGCGTGACTGATCAGCTTATCGGTTATTGCCGCGCTATTGCTCCCCTTTATGATCGCCGCGAACATGACGCGATTGTTTCTTCCGGCGAGCAGGTCACGGCCGGGCTTATGGCCCTCGCGCTTCAGCAGCGCGGCATCACGGCGCGGTCGTGGCAGGGCTGGCAGGTGCCGCTGCGCACCGATTCCACCTTCAGCAAGGCGCGCATCACCGAAATCGAAGCCTCCAATTTGCGCCAGCGCATCGAGAACGGCGAGGTCGGCGTGATGGCCGGTTTCCAGGGCATCGCCGATGACGGCAGCATCACCACGCTGGGCCGCGGCGGTTCCGACACGTCGGCGGTCGCGCTGGCGATCGCGCTCAAGGCGGACCGCTGCGATATCTATACCGATGTGGACGGCGTCTATACCACCGATCCGCGCATCGTGACCAAGGCGCACAAGCTGCCGCGTATATCCTATGAAGAAATGCTGGAACTCGCCTCGCTCGGCGCGAAAGTGCTGCAGACGCGCTCGGTGGAACTGGCCATGCGCTACCGCATGCCGGTGCAGGTGCTGTCCACCTTTGAAAATGCCGTAGGAAGTGAATTGCCCGGCACACTCGTAACCGACGGAGACCCGACCATGGAACAGAACTACGTAACCGGCATCGCCTATACGCGCGACGAAGCCAAGATCTCGCTGGTGAAAGTCGCCGACCGTCCGGGCATCGCTGCCGCCGTCTTCGGTCCCCTGGCCCGCGCCGGCATCAATGTCGACATGATCGTGCAGACGGCGTCAGAAGACGGCAAGGAAACCGATATCACCTTTACCGTCACCAAGGCCGATCTTGAGCGCACCCGGCAGGTGCTGGACAGCGAGCGCGAGAAAATCGGTTTTACCAAAATTCTGGCCTCCGGCGACGTCTCCAAGATTTCTTTGGTCGGTGCGGGCATGCGCAGCCATCCCGGCGTCGCCGCCATGATGTTCGAGACGCTGGCGGAAAAGAAAATCAATATCGAGGTGATCGAAACCTCGGAAATCAATGTCAGCGTGCTTATTCCCGAAGAATATACCGAACTCGCCCTGCGCGCGCTGCACACCGCCTATGGGCTGGATTCCAACAAATGACCGACGTCCTCGTAACCGGCGCCAATCGCGGCATCGGGCTTGAATTCGTTCGTCAATATGCGGCCGGGGGGTGCGAGGTCATTGCCTGCGCCCGTCATCCCGAAAAGGCCGGCAAGCTTCAGGAGCTGGCCGGCAAGCACGCATCCATTCGCATCGAAACGCTGGACGTCACGGACCCATCCTCCGTCGCGGCGCTGGCCGCCAAGCTCCGGGACAGGCCCATCGATATTCTCATCAACAACGCAGGCATATATTCGGGCGCGCCGGGCGGCGCCGGCGCAAATGACGACGATAAAAGCCAGGATTTCGGCAGCATCGATGCCGAAGCCTGGGACAGGGTGCTGCGCGTCAACACGATTGCGCCCATCATGGTGTTGCAGGCCTTCGCCCCCCATCTGGCGCGCGGCAGGGACCGCAAGGCCGTGATGATAACCAGCCGCATGGGTTCCATCGCCGAAATGGGCCGTGGCTATATCGCCTACCGTACCAGCAAGGCGGCCTTGAACGCCGCCATGGTTACGGTTTCGCACGAGCTGAAGGCGCAGAAAATTACCGTTGTCAATTTGCATCCGGGCTGGGTGAAGACGGATATGGGTGGGCCGAACGCGCTCATCGATCCCGAAACCAGCGTTGCCGGGATGCGCGCAGTGATCGCCGGTCTTGCGCAGACCGGGCAGTATCTCAATTACGAAGGCAAGCCCATCGCATGGTAAATCCCTCCCTCCAACGCCTGTGGCAGCGCGGCTGCGATTTTCTGGGGGCTCCGCTGGCCATCATGGGCGGGGCGATGACCTGGGTGTCCGAACGCAATCTTGTTGCCGCCATATCCAATGGGGGCGGTTTCGGCATCATTGCCTGCGGGGCCATGACGCCGGATATCCTGCAAAAGGAAATCCAGGGCACGCAGGCGCTCACGAAAAAGCCTTTCGGCGTCAATCTCATCACGATGCATCCGCAGCTGGATGCGCTGATCGATGTATGCCTTAGGGAAAAGGTGGGGCATGTCATTCTGGCGGGTGGTCTGCCGCCGGGGGCGGCCGTCAAGAAAACGAAAGACGGCGGCGCCAGGGTCATGTGCTTTACGCCGGCGGTTTCGCTGGGCAAGAAGCTGGTGCGCATGGGCGCCGATGCGCTCATCATCGAAGGCATGGAAGCGGGCGGGCATATCGGCCCCGTGACGACCTCGGTGCTGGCGCAGGAAATTCTGCCGGAAATTACCGACGTGCCGGTATTTGTCGCCGGCGGCATCGGCCGGGGCGAGGCAATCGTCTCCTATCTGGAAATGGGCGCGGCCGGGGTGCAGCTGGGAACGCGTTTCGTCTGCGCCGCCGAATGCATCGCCCATCCGAAATTCAAAAAGGCTTTTATCAACGCGGCGGCCCGCGACGCCGTGCCGTCGGTTCAGCTCGACCCGCGATTTCCGGTTATCCCGGTGCGGGCCATCGCCAACGAGGGCGGCAAGAAATTCCTGGAGAAACAGCGCGAGGTCATCGACCGTTTCGATAAAGGCGAGCTTACCAAAGAACAGGCCCAGCTGGAGATCGAGCACTTCTGGGCCGGCGCCCTGCGCCGGGCGGTGATCGAGGGCGATGTGGAGACCGGTTCCGTCATGGCCGGGCAGAGCGTGGGGATGGTGTCCAAAGAACAGCCTGCCGCGGAAATCCTGGCCGAACTGGTTAACCAGGCCGGCCGGGCGCTGGAGCTGCGTCACGCCGGCGAACGCTGACGGCCACGGCTCCGTTGCTTTTTTTCTGAAGATTTTCTAATCTGCCCGCGTTAAAGACACGCCGTAATCCATTGTAAAAACTATAAAAATAAAACTGTTCTTTACAACCTAAAGCGTTTTTAAGGATAACTGCGCATGCCTTCCACCAATCGTAACCGCCAGGCGCGTAAAAACCGCCCGGCCGTCGGCAATGAAAGCGTGCCGACCGGTAACGCGACACCTAAATCCATGGTGCCGCTTTACACCGGTCACGAGCCGACGCCGGGGCTGGAGCGGGTAGGGGATATTCTTCGCCGCCGCCGCCAGCAGCGCGGCGACGAACTTCAGCCGATTGCCGATTACCTTTGCATCCGTAAAAGCTTCCTCGTCGCGCTTGAAAACAGCGATTATGACGCCTTGCCGGCCGATGCCTATGTGGTCGGCTTTCTGCGCAGCTACGCGGCTTATCTCGGCTTCGATGGAACCGAGGCCGTTAACCGCTATCGCGGTGAAATGTCGGGCCGCCGCCGCAAGCCGGCGCTCGTCCTGCCGACGCCAATTGCCGAAGGCCGCACGCCATCCGCCCTTGTCATGATCGGCGCCGCCATCGTGGCGGTTGCGATTTATGTCATCTGGTACAGTTTCTCCACATCCGATCGCGCCCTTGTCACCGCGCCGCCATCGCTATCCGCAGCGCCGGCGGCAGGGGCGGAGGGCGCGCCGGCCATGCCCATTCCCGGCGGTATCGCCCTGTCTTCGCCCCCGCCGAACGAATTATCGTCCTCGACATCGGGGGGGCCGGGGCAAACGGTCTTTTCGCCCGCCCCGGGCGCGCCGTCCATCGCGAACACCCAGGCTGCGGTTAAGCCCATGCATGCCGAAGCGCCGGTTGCGCCTGAAAAAACCAAACCCGCCGCCGAGAAAAATCCTCCCGCTGAAAAACCCGCTGCCGATAAAACCGCCGGGACCGCGGTAAAAGGAGATGCGGCGGCTGCGGAAGAGACGCCGCCCGCTGCCTCGCGCCTGGCCATTCGCGCGGTATAGGAAAGCTGGGTGGGCG
>JBFWTA010000159.1:0-6230 GCA_050248075.1 Bdellovibrionales bacterium
TTCTTTTGCCGCTGCAAAGATATGCGTCGTCTCTCTCAGCGCTTCGATAAACTAGCGCGCAACTTCTTGGCCGCAGTTTACCTTTTTGCTATACGCAGATGGGCCTGTTATTGAGTCCACACCCTAGACCGGCGGCGGGACGAGGCGCCTGCAGCATGAGGTCCCGCCGGCATTGCCTTTTTCTGGCTACTCTTCTTCCTTATCGGCGCCGGGCAACGCGGGCGGCTGATCCAGCTTGTATTGTTCGGCGAAGTGGCGGGTAATTTTTTGCAAAGCATCGCTCACTTGACGGGCATGAACCGTCTGGCTGGTCGTCATAAGACTGCCTTCGCGCCAGTACACCACCGTCACATTGCGTGAAATATCGACCGGCGGAACATGCAGACTGTTTTTAGTTTCGGCCGCGAGGGAAACCCAGGACGTGCAATCCATGCCCTGGCTGTTGAGCGTTATGATCGTTGCGCCAAAGTTGATCCGTGCCCGGCCGGCCATCGCAGGTTTGGCATCGCCAACCATGGCATGGGGCACGCCGGCATCCTTAAGAGTCTTGGCGATGACGGCATCGAGATCGTTTTGCGTAAGACCGCAGGATTCGGCCACCTTGTTATTGCCGAAACGCGTGAATTGAAGAAGCACTTCCTCGACGGCGAACATGGCTGGCGCCGCGCCGCCGACGCTTTCGGCATGCACCGGAAAGGCCGCCAGAAACGCGGCCCCTGCCAGCAAAAGGGAAAGCTTATTCCCTTTCATCGCGCTGCGTGCGCTCCTTGCGCTCGTGGCGTTCCTGGGCTTCGACGCTGAGCGTCGCGACCGGGCGGGCTTCGAGGCGCTTGATGCCGATGGGTTCATTGGTCTCCTCGCAGTAGCCGTATTCGCCGCGCTTGATGCGCTCCAGCGCCTCGTCGATCTTGCTGATGAGTTTACGCTGCCGGTCGCGCGCGCGCAATTCCAGCGCCACTTCGGTTTCCACCGAGGCGCGGTCGGCGATGTCGGGTTCCTGCAACCCGCCCTCGTGCTGAAGCTCGTGCAGCACTTCGTCGGCTTCCTTGATGATCTCGGCTTTCCATTTCACCAGGCGCTGGCGGAAATATTCCAGCATCACAGGATTCATATAGGGTTCTTTTTCGGTCGGCTTGTAATTTGCGGGCACGGTTACCGTATTCATTGCAGCCAATCTCCAGTTTTATAGGCGCGGGCCGGGAGAATAGAGGAAAGCGTACCGGTTCCGCAACCATGTGTATGGAAACATGCGAACAAGGCGTTACGAAGGCCTTATAAAGCCGATTCCGAGATAACCCGACACAGCAGGGCCGCCCCGGCGGCCATCTGGGAAGATTCGATATATTCATCCGGCTGGTGCGCCTGCTCGATATGGCCGGGGCCGCATATGATGGCATGGGTGCCAAGCTTCTGGAAAAAACCGGCTTCAGTGGCAAAGGAAACCGCCTCGGTCTGGTTATGGCCGGTAAGGCGGGTGAGAATTTTCTCCCCCGGATTGTCCTTGCTGGGCATCAGCGGCGGGATATCGAAGCAGGTGCAGGTTTTCATCCCGGCGCGCGGCGCAAAAGCGGCAAAACGCGGTTTAATTTCCCGGGCCGCCTGATCTTCGATACCGGCAAGCACGGCTTCCAGACTGTCACCGGGATGGGCGCGGGCCTGCCACTGGATTTCGAACTGCCCCGCGATAATGTTTTCCGCCGTGCCGCCCTTGACGATGCCGAGATTGAACGTGGTGTAAGGCGGATCGAAGCGCGAGCCGGGAAAAGGTTTCGCTTTCTTTTCTGCGGCGGCGCGCAGGACGATGCTCATGAATTGCGTGCCCAGCTCGATGGCGTTGAGCCCCTTGTCGGGCTGACCGGAATGACCGGACACGCCCTCAATGGTGGTGGTAAAGAGCGCCACGCCCTTGTGCGAATCGATGATGCGGAGTCCCGTCGGCTCGCCGATCCAGACCCATTCGGGCCTGATGTTACGTTCGCGCATATGCGCCGTAAGCTGCTGCGCTCCGGCCATGTCGGTTTCTTCGTTATAGGTGAAGGCAAGATGAATGGGGCGCTTGAGCGGCTGTTTCGCGAATTCGCCCGCGGCGTCCAGCGCGCAGGCGATGAACCCTTTCATGTCAGCCGACCCGCGCGCGTACAGTTTTCCGTCGCGTTCGGCGAGCCTGAAGGGATCGCTGGTCCAGTCCTGCCCATCCACCGGCACCGTGTCGGAATGCCCGGCAAGCACGATGCCGTTCCCCTGCTCCGGCCCTATCGTCGCCCACAGGCAGGCTTTCGACCCGCCTTCGGCGGTAAGGATTTCGGACCTGATTTTAAAGCCATCGAGATAATCGCGCATGAAATCGATACAGGCGCGGTTGGATTTCGCGGAGGTGGTGTCGAAAGCAACCAGCCTGGCCAGCAGGGTTTCGTGGTTAGGGCTAGACATGGGCGACCGATCTTTTGACGCTTTCGATAGTGAACATCAAAAGATAGCCGTTTTCGAGCGCGGCGAAAAGGCAATCGCCCGCGCCGTTCCAGGCAAGGCCGACGACCGCCGTGCCCTTTTCCAGCAGCGGCGGATGAATGAGCATGTCCATGCGGCCGTCCAGGGGCGCGAGGATGATCATGCCGTCCTCGTATCCCGCCGCCACCATTTCGTCTTTGGGATGCGCCGCCACGCGCGATACGAGACGGTTATTGTTATTGCCGCCCAGCGTCAGGGGTGTCTTGCCCCACGGGCCGCCGCCGAAGAAAGGCCAGCAGATCGCCTGCTCCGCCCCGCCGGTGGCCAGATAGCGGCCCTTGGCGCTGAAGCTCATGGAATGCACCTTGCCGGCATAGCCCTGCATCTGCATTTCCTTGTTATCGCTGAGGCGCCAGCCATGCAGCGCGCTTTCCTGCATCGATGTCAGCACCGTCTTGCCGTCCGGATGCCAGATTACGCCGAGATGCGAGCCCTTCCACATAAGTTTGACCGGCGCCGCATCCTTTGAATTGGTCCAGTAAAGGCTCGTGCCGTTATAATGGCTGGCTGCGAGGCGTTTGCCGTTGGGACTGAAAGCGAGGCCGCCGGGGCTGCTCGGCGTTTCGGCGACATATCTTTCTTCGCCCTCGGCATCGAACAGATGGATTTTCTTTCCGACGCTGTAGGCACGGAACTCGCCTTCGGCGGAAGCGGCGACATGGTCGATCCATTTGCCTTTCTGTTCGGCAAGCAGGGTCGGCGCTTCAAGCTGCGGATCGATAATAAAGACCTTGCCGTCGTCGCCGCCGGACAGGAAAGCGTGATCGTCGGCATCCGGCTGGAGCGATAGCGATACGCCGTTATGCAGCGTCATCTCCTTCGGCTGCTCGGCCTCGTCGCTGGCGGGCAGCAGGCGCAGGGAACCGTCGCCCATGGCGGCGGCCATCCAGTCGCCGCGCCGGTTGATGGCCAGCGCAACGATCGGAACATTGAAATTCCACTGGCGGTGAATGGCGGAGGAACGGGACATCAGGCGCTGACGGTCGATGCGAAGCCTTCGCGCAGCGCCTTTTCATCCAGCTTCCGCCCGATGAACACCATGCGGCTCTGGCGCTTTTCGCCGTCCTTCCATGGCGAAAGATTGCTGCCTTCCATCATCATATGCACGCCCTGGATGGCGAGGCGGGCGTTGCTGCCGGCGATATCGAGGATGCCTTTATAGCGCAACAGGTCCTGCCCCTTGTTCGCGCGGAGTTCGCCGATCCAGTTTTCGAATTTGGCGGGATCGAGCGGCTTGTCGGTAACCAGCGAAACGCTGGCGATGCCAGCCTCTTCGACATGGCCGTGCTTGTGATCGTGCTTGTGGCCGTGATCATGATGGGGGTGGCCGCAATGTTCGTCGTGGCAATGCCCGTCATGCGGCTGCGCATGGTCTTCGCCGGCAAGAAATTCCGGCTTATCCGCCAGGATACGGTCGAGATCGAAGCTGCCGAGGCCCAGCACCTTATCGAGCGATACCGAACAGCGTTCGGTATGCACGATGCGGGCGAAGGCGTTGATATGGCGGATGCTGTGCTCCACCTTCTTCAGTTCTTCGGGACTTACCAGATCGGTCTTGTTGAGCAAAATGACATCGGCGAAAGCGATCTGTTCTTGTGCTTCCTTCGAGTCTTTCAGGCGCTGCGGCAGATGCTTGGCGTCGACGACCGTGACGATGCTGTCCAGCTTCGAACGGGCGGCGACATCGGCATCGGCGAAAAAAGTCTGGGCCACAGGGCCAGGATCGGCAAGGCCAGTGGTTTCGATGAGGATGCCGTCGAAATTCTGCGCCCGCTTCATGATGCCGGCGATGATGCGGATAAGATCGCCGCGCACGGTGCAGCATATGCAGCCGTTGTTCATCTCGAAAATCTCTTCGTCCGCGCCGACGACAAGATCATTGTCGATACCGACTTCGCCGAATTCGTTAACGATCACGGCATATTTCCTGCCATGCGGCTCGCTCAAAATACGGTTCAGCAGCGTCGTCTTGCCCGCGCCGAGATAACCCGTAAGGACGGTGACAGGTATCTGTTCCATGGCTTTCCCTCACATCGACCGGCCTTCAATGCCGGATTCAAGTTCAATATGCAACGCAGCGGTTGATGTAATATGGGAACCGGTTACAGACTTTCAATCCATATCAATTGCTTAGCGCCTGAATCTCCATGACTGGACAAAAAACCACATGCTCTATTGTCCTGTGCGAAGGATGATCCATCTTGCGAAACTGAGGCCAAACCCGCGATCCGGCAGATGAATGCCCGCCTTTGCGGGCCTGACGGTTATCGGGTGCGATGGAAAAAAGCGTAAACCTGCCGCCCGCCGGATGCTTGCATATACATATATAAGTGCATCCGGCGGGGAACAGGCTGCCGGTACAAGCCACCAAAAAACCACGTGTTGCTTTGCATAGGGCCCGGCAACAAGTCCGCGACCTTCATGCCCCTAATCCTTGCGCCGGCGAACGGTTACTGCCGGGCTCAAGAGCCATGGGAGGGATAATATATGTCTGCATCACACGTGTCAACGTATATTTCACACTAATTATGAGATTTTTCCAATATAAGGGGCAGGTAATTGCCTGTTTGGGGTAAGGCTGGCAGTTCTAATCCGGTTTGGCACGCCATAATTTTTTCGACGTAGATTCAATAACATATCGACAACCCCTACTGAACCTTTTGAACTCATTTAATTTCATGCGGTTACATGTTTTGCCTGGCTGTCTCCGCAAATTTTTGAGCTTGGCTGTCTGGTAAACTCTATTTCAAGCTGCTCTATTGTATTGAGAGGGCCATAAGCCATAAATAAATTAACCTAATTAGTTTCGCTGTCATTTAATAGGCTGCTTTTCGGGTCTTTTGCATATAGGAATGGAAGCGATCTTAAAAACTTATTGGATTAGACAAATGGGACGCAGAGCAGACAGAAATAGAAAGGCAGCTGGCCTTCCTAAGCAGGTGTATGATCCCCATTGGATGATTGCTCGATGCCAAGCGGAACTAACACAAAATCCCTACGATGCCAGAGTAATAAATTCTCTACGTAATTCTTATCAGAAAACCGGGCAAGGCGAGCAGCTGGATCAAATTCTTGCGCACACCCAAGCCATTTCCGAAAGCAACCGAAACCATTCTTGGGACGATTTGGATATCGAAGATGTGCGCCCTGTCTTTAGTCAGTATCTATACAGCGAAAATTATGAAGGGGCGTCCGATATTTTAGTTCGTATGGGACGAAATCCAAAACGCAATCCCAATGAAATAGAAAGTCTTCTTGACGATGCTAAAAGAATATCCCCTTTGGTGATCGGAAAATTGATTAAAATCTTGAGCCCGACTGATATCACTTATGACGTCGGCGTCTTGTGCGCTTTAGGCTACGCTCACAAAAGCGGGGGAGATGAAACAAATGCCGTCCGTATTCTGAAACAGGGAATAAATTTATATCGCGCCCACGAACCCATTCGATATGCTTTGCAGGAGTTAACGCCTAGAAAAAGCCCAAGATTGCTTAGGGAAGCGAGAGCTCTTCTTAAGCTTGATCCTCAAAACATCGAATATGCAAATATACTCGCCGCCGGATATTTGCGATTTAGTCTGCCAATTTATGCGATCCGTACTCTCGAGCCGTTCTGCCAAAGCAGTGAGGCAAATCAGCAGGCAACGCATCTACTTGCTCTTGGATATATTCGGAACAATAATTTTAAATCTGCCGATAGAGTTTTAGCCCATTCCCCAGAA
>JBFWTA010000160.1:0-6194 GCA_050248075.1 Bdellovibrionales bacterium
TTTTCCGAAAAACGGCGAAAAGCAGACGCAGGCGAAAAACAGGTAACGCGGCGTTTCCGTCTCAGGAATTCGGCCGCGACCGCCGCGCCATCTGCTGATCCACGAAGGTCGTGGCCTGCCCGATATGCCGTTCGCGTATAAGCGCGCGCACGGAATCCCCGAGGTTCCCGCTTTCGGTCACATACAACGTCCCGTCGACCGAATGGGGCAGAAAATTCTGGTACAGCACCGCCGCCAGGCCGGAAGCTAGCAGGATCGGCGCATGGTCGCCGATGGCCTGCTCGGCCAGATGCAGCACGCCTTCCAGCCCTTCCACCAGCGAGCCCGAATGCATCGTGGTGATGACCAGATGCCCCGAATTCGCCGCGCGCAACAACTGGTTGGCTGCTTCCGGCGTGCGCAATTCGCCCACCATGATATAGCGGGGATGCCAGCGCAGCGCCCGCTTCAGCAGTTCCGCCCAGTCCGCCTCGCGCTTCGCCTCCACCTGATAGCAAAGCCCGGCTTCGCCGTGGCGCCCATCGAGCAGATATTCGACCGGGTCCTCGATCGTAAAAGCCACGCCGCCATGCCTGACAAGATAGTGATGCAGCAGCGAAGCCGCCGTCGTCGTCTTGCCCTGCCCCGTCCCGCCGCAGACGAGAACCAGCCCTTCGCGTTTTCCCAGATCGGCCAGCGCCTGCACGATCGGCGCGGTAAAACCCAGCCCGTCGATAGCCGGCGGTTTCTCCTCGATGCGCCGCAGCGCCGCCCATGTTTCGCCGCGGGTGTTGCGCACCTTGCTGGCGCGCAGGCGCATGCCGTCGAATGTTATGCCGGCTTCCTCCACCTCGCGCAGCGCGCCCTCCAGCTCCTTGCGCAATTGCGCGACATCGCCGGCATAGGCCCCGGGCAAATCGCGGGGCAGCACGATAAAACTTCCCGGCTCCGCCGTCTGGTAATAGCTGGGCAGATCGACCCCCAGCGAAACATAAAGGTCGATGAAGCCGAGATCATGCAGCCATTTCGGCTCGGAAGCTTCGGCTAGATCGGTTTTGAGTTCGGCCATAAGGGCGGCTCCAGTATATCGTGATTAACTATCCATACTTAAAAACATCAACTGGTTTTCCCATGCGCTTGACATCACGTCAACACGCCTGCATGTCAGCATAACGATTATAAACGGCATTGAATACTTACGGTCTGCGTGCCAACCGCTTGTGCGTTGCGATTGCCGGAAGGGAACTGCCGATTTGTCATACCGTACAAGAATGGCTAGGCTCCTGCCGTGAAACAAAAACACCCTCATCGCGGCAAAGACCAGCCGCGCCGCTTCGGCCGCCACGGCCGCAAACAGGAACAGCCGCAAAAACGCCGGACAGACGGACCGCCGGAGCGCGAAGGCCCCAGGCGCGTGGTGGGCACGCTGTCGCACACCGCCCATGGCTGGCGGCTGCAATCCGCCAACCGCCGGGCGCGTGGCGAATTCGTCCTGCAGGTCAAAGGCAGCCCCGCCCTGAAGCAGGGCGAGCTGGCGGTCGCGGAAATCCTGCCGTCGCGCAGCCGTTTCGGCCCGCGCGAGGCGCGGCTGATCGACGTACTGGGCGACATGGATTCCCCGCGCGCCGTGAGCCTCATCGCCATCGCCACGCACGACATTCCTCATGAATTCAGCCGGGCGGCGCTCGATGAAGCGGCGGCGGCAAAACCCGTCACGCTCGAAAACCGCACCGATCTGCGCCACCTTCCCCTTATCACCATCGACGGCGAGGATGCGCGCGATTTCGACGACGCGGTTTTTGCCGAGCCGCACGATGACGGCTGGCACCTCATCGTCGCCATCGCCGATGTCGCGCATTACGTGAGGCACGACAGCCCGCTCGACAAGACGGCTTACGAGCGCGGCAATTCCGTCTATTTCCCCGACCGTGTCGTGCCGATGCTGCCCGAGGCGCTGAGCAACGAGCTCTGCTCCCTCAAGCCGCATGTCGAGCGCGCCTGCATGGCCGTGCATATGTGGATCGACCGCGCCGGCGAAATGACGCGCTGGCAATTCGTGCGCGGCGTCATGCGCTCGCACGCGCGCACGACCTACGAGCAAATCCAGCGCGCGGTGGACGGCCGGCCCGACGACGTCACGGCCCCCCTGCTCGACAAGGTCATTCGCCCGCTTTACGGCGCCTATAAATGTCTCATGTCCGCGCGGCTCAATCGCGGCACGCTGGAGCTCGACCTGCCGGAACGCAAGGTCGAGATCGACGACAAGGGGCGGGTCAGGGCGATCAAGGTCCGCGCCCGTCTCGACAGCCATAAGCTTATCGAAGAATTCATGATCAGCGCCAATGTCGCCGCCGCCGCCCAGCTTGAGGGTAAAGGCGGGTTCTGTCTCTACCGCGTCCACGACCGGCCGACGGAACTCAAGCTTCAGGGCCTGCGCGATTTTCTGGCGACGCTCGATATCGGCCTGGTTCCGGGGCGTCAGATGCACCCGCGTTACCTGACCAAAATCCTGGAGGACCATGCCGGCGGGCCGCATGCGCAGGTTATCAACGAAATGATGCTGCGCACCCAGGCCCAGGCGATCTACAGCCCCGCCAATATAGGTCACTTCGGCCTGGCGCTGGCCAAATACGCCCATTTCACCTCGCCCATACGACGGTATGCCGATCTCGTCGTGCATCGCGGGCTAATCCGCGCCTGCAAGCTCGGCACGGACGGCCTTACCGATCTCGAAGCCGCGCAGCTCGAGGTTATCGCCGATCATATCTCGACCACCGAGCGCCGCGCCGCGGCGGCGGAACGCGACGCCGTCGACCGTTTCGTGACACTTTATATGGCGGACAAGGTCGGCGCGGTGTTTCCGGCGCGGATCAGCGGCGTGGCGAAATTCGGCCTGTTCGCCCGGCTGGACGAAACCGGGGCGGACGGCATTATCCCGCTATCCTCGCTTCCGAACGATTATTATCATTTCGACGAAAAGAAACAGGCTTATATCGGGCGCCGCACGAAACGCGTTTTCCAGCTGGCGCAGGCGGTTGCCGTCCGGCTCGAGCAGGCCGACCGCCTGACCGGCAGCATGAGCTTTTCCATCGTCGAGAAAAAAGATTCCGCATCCGGAAAAATTTCGCCCGGCAAACGCAAAAAGCAGAAACATCATGGCAATAAAAACAAATTCCGGCGGCATCGGCAAAAACGCGACAGGCGTTAAATTTCTTTGCCACGATGTAACCGAAAGGCCACAAGTTCCGAGCTAATCTTTCTTGTTATCAACAACTTATGCCGATACACTCACAGCCTCGATTCGGTTTTACGAGGCTTGGCAACTTCTCGTGTCTCTTCTAGACATTTTTCAGACGGCGAACGGCGATCACCAGAAAGGCGACCCCACGATGTACAATCTCACCTTGGCAACGATGCGCAAATGTGTGCTGCCCGGCATCATGGGATTAGCCATTTTCACGCTGCCCGCCTGCGCGGAAAACGGCGACGCCATTCCGGCGGCGAATACCGAGGCCCCTGCGGCCTACAGTTCCGAATCCTATGCCGGCAGTTCCGGCGCCAACGCAGGCGGAGAAACGTCGTCCGCGCCGGCCCTGCCGCCGGAAAACAAAAGCTATGCCCAAGCCGACATTCAACAACTGACGCCGCCGGTGCAGCTGCATTCGCGGCCGTCGGCCGTCGCCGGCGGCGCCCCCCCCGATCTGGCGCCCCCGCTTGCCTTGTCTTCGGGCGAAGGCACCGATCTGATGAACAATTTCGGGCCGTCCAGCGGCACCGTGGTCGGCAACCGGGCGCTCGAGTTGCGCGATGAAGTGATTCGCCTGCGTTCGTCGGTGAACCGCGATTCCAACGAATTCGCCACCCAGCGCGGCGGCGGCGCCGCCGGGGCGGTCCAGTATCACAGCACGGTAGCCGCCATCACCGCGCGCCTGCAGAACGGCACCACCAAGGGCAACCCCATCCTGCTGCGCCAATGGAACGAAGCCGACACCGCGCTCAACGAAGTCAGCACCTCCATGGGCCGCCTTAATACCCTGCAGACGACCGTAAATTCCGACGCGTCGCTCGCCGCCTACATGCTTGAATCGATTCAGGCGGCGTTCGAACTTTCCGGCGCCGTGGACGAAGATCACGACCAGCTCAAGCTGCTGCGCGACGAAGTGAGCCGGCTTATCGTCCAGCTCGATTATCTCCGCAACCAGATTGCCAACGACATTCAGCGCCAGACGGCCTATGTCACGACCGAGCGCGCGAATCTCCAGGCCCTCGCTTTTGCCATCAGCCGCGGCGAGTTGGTCGGCGGCAGCCTTGCCAACCGGCCGGTCATGGTAACGCCCGCGCCGCTTCACGCGCCGCCGGTAGCTTCGCCGACGCTTATCCAATCGTCGCCCGTGGCGCCCGTCACGCCCGCGCCGATGCCGCCGCAGCAATCCTCGCTCCTCCCCGGCAATCCGGGCCCCCGGCCCATGTCGCCGAGCGATTACATGCGCGAAACGGCGCAAACGCCTCCGCCCCCGCCGCCTTCTTCGGCTTCCGCGCCGGACTCGCCGGCCTCGACTTCGGCGGCCGATGCCGGGCTTAATCCGACCATGGGACATCTGCTCGTTCTCATCCGCTACAACCAACCGGTGGTGGATTACGAATCACAGCTTTCGCAGGCGGTCGGTTCGGCGCTCGAACGCCGCCCGAACGCACAGTTCTCCGTCGTCGCCGTCTCGCCGTCGAGCGGCGATCCGGCCAGCCTTGCCAAGCAGCAGGAAAATGCATCGCGCGATGCCGAAGGCGTGAAGCGCTCGCTGGTTCAGCTTGGGCTTTCCCCATCCCGCATTTCCATGGCCAGCACCCAGACGCAAAACGCCCAGACGCCGGAAGTTCACGTCTATATCCGCTAGGCCATCGGACTCCGGCCCGGCGGGCGGAACACCGCTTCGCCAAAAAATGAAGCCGTGGAATTGCATCCCGCCGTATCCGGCTTTATTGTTCCTTCATGACTGAAGATTTCAATCCGCCGACCGTCACGATCGTATCGCCCGCCAAGGGCACTACGCTTTTCGGGCTGGTGTCCGTCACCGCCAAGGCCTGGGACGATGTTGGCGTGGTCAATGTGACCTTTCAGGCCAACGGCATTTTCATCGGCACGGCGCATCATTCGCCGTTCAAGATTCTCTGGAACACCACGCGCACGCCCAACGGGCCGGTGCGGCTCACCGCCTATTCCTACGACCGCGCCAGCAACCAGAGCCTGCCTTCGCTCGTCGAGGTCAATGTCAACAACCGCCACGACGATTCCCCGCCCGTCGCCACCGTCCTGAGCCCCGCCGACGGCAGCACCGTGACGGGGATCGTGACCATCCGGGGCGAGGCCGTCGATAACATCGCCGTCACGCGCATCATCATCACCGTCGACGGCGAGGAACTCTGCTCGCTCGCCAACGCCAACCGCATCAGCCATAAATGGGACACCCGGGATGCCGAACCCGGCCGGCACGTCATTTCCATCATCGCCGAAGACGCCAGCGGCAATATCGGCGCGGCCTCGGTTAATGTGGAGAAATAAGCTTCGTTTGAAAAATCGGGCCTGCATGGCATGCGGCCACGGCATTTTCTTTCATATGGAATTGTCCTCCTCGCAAAGGCGGGGATCCGTCGCCTCAAGCAGGCGCCGAAAGATATCTGAAAATAAAAATTGATGGATAACGCAGGGACCGGATGCTCAATGCTGCTCGCGGGCATGGCCGGTTTTTTATTTGATGAATAACGCTCTAATTCGCCTTCACGTCCACCCGGTCGGCATCGCCGCTGGGGACGTTGGCGCCGAGGGCGCGCACGTCGATGCGGCTGCTGGAGATGCCCTTGTTGGTGAGATAGTCGCGCACGGCAAGGGCGCGGGCGAGCGACAGGCGGCGGGCTTCGCGCGGCGAGGCGTCGGCATCCATGCCGGCATAGGCGGTAAGCGTTACGCGCACGCTGCCGTTGGACTGCAGGATGCCCGCAAGCTTGTCGAGCGTGGGCAAGGCGTCCTTATTGATGTTCTCCGAACCGTGCGTGAAGGACAATGTCGACACGCTGTCGTCGAGCACGAAGCGGTTGCCCGGAATGGAATTCTCGATCTCGGTCCTGGATTGTTTCTGGGCCGGTGACGGCTTGATGCTGTCGCGCATCGGCGGCGCGGCCAGGGGCGAAACGTCGGGCGGAAGCTGCGGCGCGCTCGCGGG
>JBFWTA010000161.1:0-6107 GCA_050248075.1 Bdellovibrionales bacterium
GGCAGAGCGTGAGCGGCGCACCACCGCGCCGATTCAGAACCAGCATCGCCTGATGCTAGCCGCCAATGGTTTTCTGCAAGGCTTCCAGCAGCGGCGGGCTGATGAAATTCTGCGACGGCATCTCGAACTGCCGAAGATCGCCAAGGCCGATCTTCGGCATATCCGCCTTGCCATAGCGATTGCGGATCGTCACATGGCCGTATTTTTTCTGCTGCACGTTATAGAGCGTTTCGAGCGACGGCGTGGCGGAAGACAGCACCGCCGGAATGCCGCCAAGATGGGCCCGCACCACCGCCATATCGCGACCGTGATAAATGACGCCTTCTTCCTGCTTGTAGGAGCCTTCATGTTCCTCGTCGACGACGATAAGGCCGAGATCGGGGTAGGGAAGGAACAGCGCCGAGCGCGCGCCCATTACGAATTTCGCCTTGCCTTGCGCGATGGCATGCCAGTTGAGGCGCCGCTGCTTTTCCGAAAGCTCCGAATGCCATTGCACCGGCGGCGCGCCGAAGCGTTTTTCAAGCCGGTGCATCAGCGCTGCCGTCATCGCGATTTCGGGCAACAGCAGCAAGGCCTGCTTGCCATGGCGCAGGCATTGGGCGATCGCTTCGCAGAACACTTCCGTTTTGCCGGAACCGGTGACGCCATCAAGAAGGGTCACAAGGGGGCGGGGGTCAGGATTCGGGGTTCGGGATAAGGGCCCTGCTTGAACCCCGATTCCCGAACCCTGAACCCCCGCCACCAGAAACGCTGCCGCTTTCTGTTGTTCTTCCGTTAATTCCGGCTGATGAAAATCCGGGTCGGGACGTGGCGGATCGATGTTGTCGTTTTTTTTGAGATGCAGCAGGCGCGGGCTGCCGAAAACCATTTTAAGCACCGCGCCACCGGGGGTGACGGTATACTGGGCCACCCAATCGACAAAGGCCCGGCTGACATCGGGCAGGGACGGAAGATCGAGTTCGCGGAGGACGGGTTTTAGTTTCGATTCCGGTACGCCGCCCTTGCCCGGCCCCCAAACTACGCCCGCGCTTTGTTTTTTTCCGATTGAGACTTCGACGATGGTTCCTTTCGGAGGCGTACCGTTGCGTGGTAAATAATCATAGGCTTCCGCGAAAGGCAGCGGTAATAATATGGCAAGGGTAGCGGGTGGCTTGTTCATCGGCTAAACTGATTCTCTTTCTGGTGTTCCGGGGTAGTGCGTGAAATTCTTTGTTGATACCGCCGATCTTGCCGAGATCAAAGATCTTGCCGCCACCGGCCTGCTGGACGGCGTGACGACCAACCCGTCGCTGGTCGCCAAATCGGGGCACAGCAATTTTGCCGAACTGGTGCGCGATATCTGCGCCGTCGTGTCCGGCCCCGTGAGCGCGGAAGTCGCCGCCACGGAATTCGAACCCATGCTGGCCGAAGGCCAGTACCTTGCCAAGATTGCCAAAAACATTGCCGTCAAGGTTCCGCTGACACCCGCGGGGCTCAAGGTATGCAAGACTCTCTCGCAGCAGGGAACCATGGTCAATGTGACCCTTTGCTTCTCGGCGGCGCAAGCCATTCTCGCGGCCAAGGCGGGTGCGACCTTCGTTTCGCCCTTCGTCGGCCGCCTGGATGATATCGGCGAAGACGGCATGCAGCTGATCGCCGATATCTGTACGATTTACCGTGCCTATCCTTCCTTCAAGACCGAAGTTCTCGTCGCGTCCGTCCGCCATCCGCAACATGTGGTTCAGGCGGCGAAACTCGGCGCGCATGTCGCCACCATCCCACCCAACGTCATCCGTCAGCTGTTCGCGCATCCCTTGACCGACAAGGGGCTCGCGCAGTTCGTGGCGGACTGGCAGAAGACTGGTCAAAAAATCCTTCCTGACTCCGAAAAGGTTACGACTCTCAAATCCAACCGAGGTTGAGGGACCCCATGAGTGAAACTGCCAAGGCTGTAGCGCCATCATCCCTGATGGCGGGGGAGGTGCGCGAGTATCTGCATGCGCATCCCGATTTTCTTGTCAATAACAGCGACCTGCTGACGGTGATGACGCCGCCCAAGCAGCGGCTGGACGATGATGTGCGGGATTTCCAGCGCTTCATGCTCGCCAACCTGCAAAAGGGGATCGGCAACCTGAAAGGCGAGCGGGACGCCACCCTGCGGCTGCTGCAGGAGCAGATGCACCGCCAGAGCCGCATGAATATGGCGACGCTCAGCCTGCTGGAAGCGCCCAGTTACCGCGCCATGCTGCGCGCGATCGAGGACGATCTGCCGCTGCTGCTGGACCATGAAGCGGTCGAGTTGATGGCGGAGGAGGGCGGTTCGCCGCTTCCCGGCGCGCGCAAGGTGCCGGAAGGCTTCGTCAACGAATGGCTGCCCAACCGCGAAATCGTTCTGGAAGCCGATATTCACGGCGTTTCCGAAATTTTCGGCGGCCGGTTTCATCGCGTGCGTTCGCAGGCGATCGTTCGGCTGGCCATCAGTACCGAAGCGCCGCCCGCGATGCTGGCGCTCGGCCACCGCGATCCGGGCTTTTATGCCGGCGGCCTGGCGACCGAGCAGATCCTGCATTTGGCGGGGCTGATTGAGTTGTGCACACGGAAATGGCTGGATTTACCGGTGTAATCCGGCTTGCATGGCAAGTCCTCTCACCAAGAAAACATTGATCCATTTCGTGAAAAACGAAATGGATCAATGTTTTTTGTCCTCTCCCTCGGAGGGGAGAGGTAAAAATGGAACACGCTCTTACCGAAAATCTTGCTGCCGATCTCAAGGATGCCATCGAGAGATGGCAGACATGGCTGCGCACGGAAAAGCGGGTGTCATCGCATACGCTGGAATCCTACCGTTTCGATCTGGCCAATCTGCTGGGATTTCTTAACCGGCATCGCGGCGGGCAGCTAAGCCTTGCGACGCTGGATAAGCTGATGCTGGCGGATTTCCGCGCCTGGATGGCGCATAACGCAGCGCGCAATCTGGGCGCGGCGTCGCGGGCGCGGGCGGTGGCGGGAGTGCGAAATTTCTTTCGCTGGCTGGATCGCACCGGCCAGATGCATAACGGCGCCATCGAATTTCTCAAGCTGCCGAAACTTGCACGCCGTCTCCCGCGCCCGGTTTCGGAAGGCGAGGCGGACAATATCGTCGCTCTTGCGCATGGGATGCCGGAAGAAAACTGGATCGGTCTTCGGGACGAAGCGCTGTTCACGCTTTTATATGGCGCCGGGATGCGCATCAGCGAGGCGCTGGGCATGACGCATGCCGATCTCGTGCAGCCGGATCGCGTGACGGTCACGGGAAAGGGCAACAGGCAGCGCAACGTGCCCATCCTGCCTGTCGTGCGCAAAGCCATCGAAAAATATCTGGCGGTGTGCCCCTATGCAGGCAAGCCCGGCATGCCGGTGTTTGTCGGGCAGCGGGGCGAAAGGCTTAATCCCGCCGTCGCGCAGCGCCATTTGCGCGCCTTGCGACGGCAGCTCAATCTGCCCGACAGCGTGACGCCGCATGCTTTGCGCCACAGCTTCGCCACGCATATGTTATCCTCGGGCGCCGATCTGCGCAGCCTGCAGGAACTGCTCGGCCACAGTTCGCTTTCAACGACGCAGCTTTACACAAGAATCGACACGAAACAGCTGGTCGAAACCTACAGATCCGCTCATCCGCGGGCGCGCGGCTAGCGGCCGGCTGCGGAACGGGCCGGACAAGAATCGGCTCGCACCTTACCTTACTGTCCGCCGCGATTTGATTTTGATGCAGGCGGTCCGTTTGATAGGCTCCTGCATCGGCTGTTCTTACGGAATATCGCATGGCTCCAGCCTATTCGCCCCTGCTGCAGCAGTATCTGGTTTCCGATCTCCCTTCGGCGGACGATTTGCGTCCTTATCTTCGGCGTATCGATCAGGCCCGCTGGTATACGAATTTCGGGCCGCTGGCATGCGAGCTGGAGCAAACGCTTGCCGGTCTATTGACGGCTGCCGATCCTCATCCCGAAAACGGCGCCATTCACGTTACGTCCATGGCGACCTGCTATCAGGCGCTGGAGGCGGGGTTGCGTGTGCTCGGTGTCAAGCCGGGCGACAGGGTGCTGGTGCCCGCGGTGTCGTTTCCGGCCTGTCCGCTCGCGGTGCAGCATGCAGGCGCCGAAGTGGTGATGGCGGATATCGATGCATCCAGCTGGACGCTGACCCCGGAGATCGCGCGGCGCATTGCACAGAAAATTCCAGTCGCGGCCGTCATGCCGCTGGCGCTGTACGGCATGCCGCTGCCGGTCGCGCCCTGGGATGCGTTCAGCCGGGATACGGGCATTCCCGTCATTATCGATGCGGCGGCGGCGATCGAAAGCCAGCCCATTCTTCACAAAGGACTGGTTGCGCACAGCCTTCACGCGACCAAGCCGTTCGGGGTGGGCGAGGGCGGCGCGCTGGCTGCGCGCAGCCGCGAACTGATCGACAAGGCACGGCTGTATAGCAATTTCGGCACGGTCGAGCGCATCGCCTATAGCGACGGCAGCAACGCGAAAATGAGCGAATATCATGCCGCCGTCGGCCTCGCGCAGGCGGCGCGGTGGCGGGACTGCAAGCAGAAGCGGCGCGACGTGCTCGGCATCTACCGCAACCATCTGAAGCCGCTGGCCAATCGCCTGTCGCTGCATCCTTCGGTCGACCATGCGGTCGTGTCGCTGCTCATGCTGCGGCTTGTCGAGCCGGTCGCCATCAAGCTGGTCGAGCGCAGCAAGAACGAAGGACTGGCGCTGCACCAGACTTATCTACCGCCGCTGTACCGGCATCCCTATTATGCCAATGTCGGCCTGGCGGACAGCGACGGCGTTATGCTGTCGCCCAATGCCGATATCGAACGAAAGGCGTCGCATATGGCGAACAGCGAGACGATGCACAGGCACATCGTCGGCGTGCCGTTCCATCCTTTTTTGGGCGAGGAGCATGTCGCCGCGGTGACGGCGGCGCTGAGGCGGCTTGGAGATATATAGACTATCCGCCGTGGCCAAGCCGCAGGATAAAATATGCGAGAGTCATAAACACTCCGCCTATGCCCGCAGCTCCAGGGATCGTAAATACCCAGGCCCAGGCGATGCGCCCGGCAAGGCTCCAGCGCACGGCGCTGAAACGGCGCGCGGCGCCGACGCCGATGATGGCGCCGGTCGTCGTATGCGTGGTCGAAACCGGCAGATGCAGGCTGGTGGCAAGCAGGATGGAAAGCGCCGCGGCGCTTTCGGCGCAAAAGCCGCTGGCGGTATTAAGGCGCGTGATGCGCCTGCCCATGGTGTGAACGATACGCCAGCCGCCCGCCAGCGTGCCGAGCGCCATGGTGCCGTAGGAAACCCACAAGACCCAGTCATGCACTACGAAATCGTCCATATGCCCGCCGGCGACCAGAACGCCGGTGATGATGCCCGCCGTTTTCTGGGCATCGTTGCTGCCATGCATGAGGCTCAGAAAGGCGGACGAGAATAACTGCAGGCGGCCGAACCAGAGATTGTTGTGCTTGAATCTGGCTTTCGAGATGTACAGCATGAATTTCATCAGGCCTTGCGCCAGAAGAAGACCGATAATAGGGGCCAGCACGATGAAGATGATCGTCTTGATCCATCCGGCGGCGATGATGGAGCTGAAAGCCGCATCCCAGCCCCGCACAAGTATGTTGTTCGTCATGGCCGCGCCCGCATAGCCGCCGAGCAGCGCATGCGAGGAACTGGTCGGCAGGCCGAACCACCAGGTGGTCAGTCCCCAGCCGATCGCGCCGATAAGCCCTGCGAAAATGACGAGCGGCGTTACGGTATCGAGGGCGATCATGCCGCTGCCGACCGTTTTGGCGACTCCGGTGCCGAACAAGAAAAGCGCGATAAAATTAAACGCCGCCGCCCATATGACCGCCTGCTTCGGCTTCAATACGCGCGTGGCGACAATGGTGGCGATGGAATTGGAGGCGTCGTGAAATCCATTGACGAAGTCGAATGCGATAGCCGCGAGCACCACAAGGCCGGTCGCGAGGAGAGCCGTATCCATATCGATCATGAATTACTCGCTGCGGCAGCGAGGCATCGATTTCGCGCGTGTCCAGGTCTGGCTTTCGCCGAGCAAGGGAATAAGAATGTATCCGTGCAACTTGAGCGTAT
>JBFWTA010000162.1:0-6094 GCA_050248075.1 Bdellovibrionales bacterium
GGCGTGCCGGTAAAAGTTGCGGCACCGCGTAATCTTGCGGCGGCGCGCTTTTACACAACCACTCCAGCCATGTTCGATGGCGGATATGAGGAAAATTTCGAACGGCTGAAGCGGCAGGTCAAATGGCCGCAATACAGCTGCGATTGCTATGCCTACGGCCTGCTGGCCCTCGGCTGGATCGATCTTGTAGTCGAACGCCAGCTTAAGGCGCATGATATTGTCGGCCTTGTGCCGATTATTACCGGCGCTGGCGGTTTTGCAGGAGACTGGAATGGAAATGAGATCGGTCTTGAAACCGACGGCACGATGATTGCGGCGAGCTCCAAGGCTCTGGCCCTGGAAGCGCTGGCCATACTTCAGGCAGGAAAAAACGGTAAAGCGGCTTAGCTCGCGTAATTGGCGAGGCTGCTCCAGAACCGTTCCAGCTTCTTGAGAAGATCGTTTGACTTGGCGATTTCCTCATGCGTGAGCCCGGCGCCCTGCAAGGCGCCCACCTGCTTCTCGAAACACTCGCCGAGCTTTTTGTGAAGGGCCAGGCCCTTGTCCGAAAGCTTGACGCGCACCGAACGGCGGTCATGTGGCGAACGCTCCTGAACGAGATAATTATTCTCGACCATTTTCTTGACGTTGTAGGAAACGTTCGAGCCGAGATAGTAGCCGCGTGCCGTGAGCTCGCCGACAGTCATTTCGTCCGAGCCGATATTATAGAGGATGAGGGCCTGAACGTTATTGATATCCTGGGTGCCCTGGCGGTCGAGATCGGATTTCACCACTTCGAGGAAGTGGCGGTGGACGCGCTCGATGAGCAAGATGGCTTCGTAATAGGAATGCCTCACGACAGACTCCAAATCCGGATGAAGGGAAAAGACGCAAGAAATTCGACGCGTATTATGAATACTCCAATTGTATTGAAAAAAGGTTAAAAATCAAGCAATTGGTCAATTTTGCCCGTGGAATAAGGACTCTGGAGACATGCCATTTAAACGTTAGGAAATCTTAAACCCGGCCTCGGCGGCGAAACTCCGGCCGCGCTCGACGAAATCCCGGAACAGCCCGTAGCTTGGAGCCGCTGGCGACAGCAGAATAACGCCGCCTTTCGGAGTCTCGGCCCTGGCCCTCGCCATGGCCTCCTGCATTGTGGCGGCCTGATACACACGCTCTTCACGCAATTTTTTTATCCCGTCATGGATGCGTTTTCCGCTGGGGCCGAGACAAACAACCGCATGCAGTTTGTTTTCAAGAATCGACTCAATCAAAGGTTGATAATCCACGCCCCGGTCATATCCGCCTGCGATCAGCGTTAATGGGCGCGAGCGGTAAACGTCAATGGCGGCAATCGCGGCGTGAGGCGCCGTGGCAATGCTGTCATTCACATAAAGGATTCCATTTTTTTCCCCCAGTTCCTGTTGCCGGTGCGGCAAACCGCAAAAATTATGCATGGCGTCCAGGGCTGCGGCGAGGTCGAGGCCAAGAAATTTTATCACCGTCAAGACACCGCACACATTCGAAAGATTATGCGGTCGTGCAAGATAAGTGTTTTGTGGCAGGCCGAGAAGCCGGGTTCCGTCATAAATTCGGCCGTCCCGCATATGAAGCGCGCCGGAATGATTGAAATGTAAGCAGCCCTGAATGCCGATGCCATGTCCGGTCAAGGTTTCAAACGTTTCGTGATTAATAATTTTTGTCGTCGCCCGCGTCAGCAGATTGATTTTATCCTTGTAATAAGTTTCCGTTCCGCCATGCCAGTCAAGATGCTCCGGGCGCAGGGAGGTCAGAAGGGCAATGTCGCAGGTGCCGTCAAAATCGGCGGCCTGATAACTTGAAACTTCGATAACGGCAAAATCGGCGTTATTGCCATCGATCTCGGCAACGGGAACTCCGATATTGCCGCCAAGTACCGTTCTCCGCCCAAGCGCATTCAGCGTATGGGCGAGAAGCGCGGATGTTGTGCTCTTTCCCTTTGTGCCGGTCACGCAGATAACTACGGCCTTGTGCGCTTCGGCCATCCACAAGTTAAGAAGCGAGGTAATTTTAACGCCTCGGCCTTTCAGCCCGGCGATGCGCGGGTGATAAAGGCTCACACCCGGCGATTTGACCAGGATATCGATATCCGATAACGCGGCGGAAATGGCATCGTCTCCGCGCACCACAAGGCTGCCGTCGGGCAAACCGTCGATTTTGTCGGGACCTTCCGCTTCATCGATAAAAACCAGCGGTAAATCGGGCAGAACCTGATGAATAAATCTGGCGGCAGCCTTGCCCTCATGACCGAGGCCCCAGATCGCCACTTTTTTGCCGCGCATTTCAGTGATTTGCATCGAGCATTCTCATGTAATGATCCGGTACGCTGTGTCCGGTATGAATGGCGAACAGCGAGCCATAAAGCCGGTCGAATTCCCCGGACGCGATATGAATCTGCGGCCCAAGCGTCTTAACGACCTTGTCGTCCTTCCATGCATCGCTGCGGTAAAGCCTGCCAAGCAGAAGGGAGCTTTCGCCCGTTTCGCCGACGCACTCGAAAGGCTTGTGTGCCGTGAGTCCGCAGAGTTCAGCAAAACCATGGGTCTGCGCTTCATCATCCAGAAGATTTTTACCGAAAATATCGACGAGACGGTCTTTATTAAGAAAAGGCGCCAGAGCCAGAAAGACAAAACGGCATTTCGGACACGCGCAGCACCAGCTTTTGCCGCGCGCCGCGGTATTCTGCCTGAACGCCTTGTTGCAACTCAGGAAGACCGGGTGATACGGGGTGTGGCGCGCAAAGCGCCGTGCGATTTCGGCTTCCGAAAGCGGACGCAGCAGTGAGAAATAGCGAATATCCGGTGCGATGTGATCGGCAGCATATCTGGCTAGATCCGTTTCGAAATCATAGGATTTGCTGTATTGATGATTAATCTCCTGTTCATTGAGTCGCAGATTCGGCGCGCTGGCCGAATGTTCGTTCGATAGCACCACGGTATCGAAGCCATGCAGAATGGCAGCGGCAATAGCGATGCTGCTGAGTATGGCGGTAATGGGGATATGCCCGTTATACGCGCCGGCCTTGTTCGCCGCCGCAAGTTCCGGCGAAAGCTGCCGCGAGACATGCAGCACCGGCAGGCCGGATACCTTGACGGTTGCGGCAATGGGGGCCGGCATGTCGCCCGGCGCGCTTAACACGAACAGCGCGAGCGGTTCCCCGGCCTCTTTTAGGCATTCCAGCGTGACGATCGAATCTTTACCGCCTCCCACCGGCACCAGGCTGCGGCGCGGCAAATTAAGCGGTGACGCATGGCGCGGCGGCGCCGATTGCGACGCCATCTTTATTCTCTCGCTGAGATCCAGCGCGTTGCTATAGGCGAATTCCGCCAGGCCTTTGCGATAGACTTTTTTGATAAAGGCCGCCGTGTCTTCATCCAGGGCAAAGGCCGGGCATTTGATGTCTTCCGCTACATAGGCCTTGTAATAACTCACCCCCGCCAGAAGAAACACGAGACGGAACGCGGCATCCAGTGCGGCGCGATCGTTCGGCGATAAGGACCGTTCGGCCGGAGGAAAAGTTATTTGTTCCTCGAAGAACGGACCGCTCTCGAAGCGGTAATGCAGACGCAGCGTGCCGCCGTCAAATTCATAACGCTCGAAAAAAAACGGACCATGCCCCATGTATTATCCCCATAGCGCCTTTTCTGCCGGATAGACGCAATGATCATCATAGCGCAATCCCGGAACCCTGTCTTTCGCAAGCCATAAAGGCCCATCCAGATCGACCACGCTGGCTTCCTGGGCAAAGACCATTGCAGGCGCTATCCCCAGCGAAGTCGACACCATACAGCCCGCCATGACCGTAAGGCCGAGATTCTTGGCCGTTCCGGTCATTCGTAAGGCTTCCGTAAGCCCGCCGGCCTTGTCGAGCTTGATATTTATGCACTCATATTTGCCCGTCAGGCCTGCCAGGGACGAATTGTCTTTAACGCTTTCATCGGCACAGACCGGAACTGGATGCGGTATCGCTGCAAGAGCCGCATCCTCGGCTTCCGGCAAAGGCTGTTCGATCATCGTCACCCCTGCTTCCGCGCAGGCGACAAAATTTTGCCACAGATTATCCGGTGTCCAGCCTTCGTTGGCGTCAACGATAAGCCGGGCATGGGGGGCTGCCTGGCGTATGGCTGCGATGGATGCCTCAACATGCGCATGGCCGAGCTTAATCTTGAGCAGCGGCCAGCTGGCGGCTTTGGCGGCGGCCTCGGCCATTCTTTCCGGCGTATCGAGCGAGATTGTTAAAGCAGTTGTTAAGGGCTGTAGGGCGGGAAGGCCAGCAATCCGGTGCGCGGCAATGTTTTTTTGCTTCGCTTCTATATCCCACAAGGCGCAATCCAGAGCATTGCGTGCCGCCCCGGCCGGCAGAATTGTCTGAAGGGCCTGACGGTCCAATCCACGGGCCAGGACCGGTCTTATGGCTTCGATTGCCGTAAGCACCGATTCGGGCGTTTCCTTGTATCGTGCATAAGGCGCGCATTCGCCCCGGCCGGTGTGGATGCCGTCGCTGACCTCGGCCGTTACAACGCAGGCTTCCATTTTCGACCCGCGGCTGATCGTGAAGGCTTTGGCTAATGGCCAGCGCTCGATTTTTGCCGTGAGAATAAGTGCCTTTTTCATGCTTCCTGTTTAGAAGCGCGGCAGCTTGGTCGGCAAGCCCTTATCGCTATTTGGCTTTCTGAAGATTAGCCGTCACGAAATCCCAGTTGATCAGGTGATCCAGGAATGCCTGTACCATATCGGCGCGGCGATTCTGGTAATCGAGATAATAGGCGTGTTCCCACACGTCGCAGGTAAGAAGCGCCGTTTGTCCGGAAATAAGCGGATTGACCGCATTTCCGGTCTTGACGATGTCGAGCTTGCCCCGATCGGCGACCAGCCAGGTCCAGCCGGAACCGAACTGTGTTGTGGCCGCTTCCTTGAATTTGGTTTTAAAGCCGTCCAGATCGCCAAAGGCCTTGTCGATTTCCCTGGCAATCTCGCCTTGCGGCGCGCCGCTGCTTGGTTTCAGGGAGTTCCAGAAAAAATTGTGATTCCATACCTGGCCGGCATTGTTGAAGACGGACCTCTGCTTTTCGTCTTCGGCCGTGTTTTCGATGATATCCTCAAGCGAAGCCTTTTCCATCGAAGTTCCGGCAACCAGCTTGTTAAGCGTATCGACATATCCTTTGTGATGCTTGCCGTGATGAAACTCAAGCGTCTTGCCGGACATGTAGGGTTCAAGGGCTTCCTTGGCGAAGGGCAAAGGAGGAAATGCGAAAGTCATAGTGTCTCCTGAATCGGCTGGCTTTTGTTGCATGGGGCCAGTAAAGCGGATTTTACCCGCGATTTTCCTGACGCATTTTGTCGCTCATAAAGATCGCATAAAGAACGGATCAGTATCCTGTCTGGATGCGCTCGACCAGTTGCTTCACCGTCGGCACAAAGCCGCTCTTGTACCAAGGGTCATCGGCGAAACGATAGGCGTTGTGTCCGGCAAACATGAGCTGCTTTTCGACATCGCCGTCATGACTTATGTTCTGTAGTGTCTTCTGGATGCAGAAAGACCGCGGATCCGGTTTGCGGCCGGTGGTACCGGCTTCGTTCTGCGACCAGTTGGAAAACTGGCATGCCGAGAGGCAACCCATGCAGGCCACCTGATCGGCCAGAATTTCCGCGGCCTTCTCAGGCGCCACGAAAATAAGCGTGCTGTCCGGTGTGCGCATTGGCTTGGTGAAACCCTGGCTGATCCAGGCCTGCGCATGCACGAGATCACCGGGTGTCAGGTAAACCGGCTTCCCGACGGCGCTGACCTGCAAGGCTTCCGTGTGTTCGCCGATCTGATCCACGGAATAGGCAACCTGCCGTTCGGAACGTTCGTGCAGCTCCTGCAAAAACGGATTGCGTACGGCCGACGAATAAAAGCCGGTCGGCGAAAAACGGTTGAGATAAACGTCGCCACTCTTGAGTGTAAGCAGACGTTGTTTCCACGCATTGGAAATCGGGCTTTCCTGCGTCAGCAGCGGCCGCGTGCCGAACTGAAAGGCTATGGGGCCAAGTTCGGGATTGTCCAGCCAGTCTTCCCATTCCGAAAGCCACC
>JBFWTA010000163.1:0-5978 GCA_050248075.1 Bdellovibrionales bacterium
CGGAAACAGGCCGAAATTCACATTCATGGGCTGGAACGTCTCGGCTTCGGCATTGCCGGTGATATGGGCCAGAAGGGCGCCGAGCGCCGTCGTGCGCGGCGGCGCATTGACCGTCCGGTTGTTGTTTTCCGCGGTGCTGAATAAACCGGCAAGCAAACCGATGGCGGCGGATTCGATATAACCTTCGACACCGGTAATCTGGCCGGCGAAACGAATATTCGTCTTTGCCTTTAGGCGCAGTTGAGCATCGAGAAGCAAGGGGCTGTTTATAAAAGTGTTGCGATGCAACCCGCCAAGCCGCGCGAATTCGGCGTTTTCCAGTCCCGGAATAAGGCGCAGCACGCGCGTCTGTTCCGCGTATTTCAGTTTCGTCTGAAACCCGACCATGTTGTAGAGCGTGCCGAGCGCATTATCCTGACGTAATTGAATAACGGCATAAGGGCGGCGGTTGTTGTGCGGGTCGGTAAGGCCGACGGGTTTCATCGGGCCATAGCGCAGCGTATCGACGCCGCGGCTGGCCATAACTTCAATCGGAAGACAGCCTTCGAAATACGGCGTCGACTTTTCCCATTCCTTGAAATCGGTTTTCGGCGCGGCAAGAAGTTCGGCGATAAAATGTTCGTACTGCGCCTTGTCCATCGCACAGTTGATGTAATCCGCGCCAGTGCCGCCGGGCCCCGGCTTGTCGTAACGCGACTGCATCCATGCCTTGCTCATGTCGATTGTGTCGCGGTGGACAATGGGGGCGATGGCATCGAAAAAAGCAAGCGCTTCCTGTCCTGTAAATCTGCGAATGGATTCCGCGAGCGAGGTAGAAGTCAGCGGACCGGTGGCGATAATCGCGGGACCGTCCGGCAGCGCCGGAATTTCCTCGCGCCGGATCGTTATGAGCGGCTGTTGCGCCAGCGCCATGGTCACGGCGCGGGCAAAGCCCTCCCTGTCGACGGCGAGCGCGCCGCCCGCCGGCACCTTATGCGCATCGGCCGCCTGCATGATCAGGGAGCCGAGCCGCCGCATTTCGTCATGAAGCAGTCCGACGGCATTATAGTCGCTGTCGTCGGAACGAAAGGAATTGGAGCAGACAAGCTCCGCCATGCTATCGGTCTGGTGCGCATCGGTTTTTTGTACCGGCCGCATTTCATGCAAAACGACGGGCACACCGGCCTTTGCCAGTTGCCACGCCGCTTCGCTGCCTGCTAACCCGCCACCGATAACATGGACAGGTTGGGCCATTACTTCTCTTTGACGTCGGCGGCGACCTGCATTTTGACGATCTTGGTCGGGTCGTCGACTTTCCCGTTATTGGCTTGCGAGCCCATTTTTATTTTGTCGACGAACTCCATGCCGGAAACCACCTGGCCCCAGACGGTATATTTATTGTCAAGGAACGACGCATTGTCGAAGCAGATAAAGAACTGGCTGTCGGCGGAATTCGGATCGTTGGCACGCGCCATCGAAGCCGTGCCGCGCACATGCGGGGCGCTTGAGAATTCGGCCTTGAGGTGCTTGCCGGAACCGCCGGTGCCATCGCCGCGCGGGTCGCCCGTCTGGGCCATGAAGCCCGGGATGACGCGGTGGAAGGTCAGGCCATTATAAAAGCCCTGGCGGGTCAGTTCCTTGATGCGCTTCACATGCTCCGGCGCCAGATCGGGACGCAGCTGGATCACGACGCGGCCGGCCGGCAAGTCGAGATAAATGGTGTTTTCGGGATCAAGAACGGGTTTTTTGCTATCGGCGGCTTCAGCGGACATTGAAAATACTCCCAGGGCGAAAATGAGAAGGAAAAGACGTTTCAGCATGACGTAAACCTTTGGCTGGATGTTGCAGCGGACGGTCGGTACATTGTTTATAGCATTGACGGGAGAATAGCAAAAGTGAAGCGGCGCGGCTTATTGCTCGACAGGGATGGGGTGATCAATATCGATCACGGCTATGTCGGTACGCGTGAGCAGTTCGAATTCATGCCGAACATATTTCCCTTCCTCCGCGCGGTCCAGGATATGGGGTTCCGTCTTGCCATTCTGACCAATCAGTCGGGCGTGGCCCGGGGCATGTATACGGAATGCGATTACCGTGATCTGACAAACTGGATGCTTGCCGAATTGGCGCGGCAGGGAATAGTCATCGATCTTGTCCTGGCCTGTTTCGAGCATCCGGAAGGAACGGTTTCCGCCTATGCGCGCGAAAGCTTCTGGCGCAAGCCGAACCCCGGCATGGTGCTGGAAGCCGTGCAGCGTTTAAACCTTGATCCGGCACGTTCAGCCTTTGTAGGGGATAACAAACGCGATATGGAGGCGGCAGAACGTGCCGGCATAAAAACCGGCATCCTGTTTCCTCATAAGGTCAGCGCGTTTAGCGATGTGTTAAAAATTCTGCAGGCGGCGGTCTAAAGCCTTCTCACCTGCATCTTGATCGGTCCTTCGGCGCGGCCGTGGATGAACTGGTCGACATAGGGATTGCCCGAATGGTCGACGTCGCGTTTCGGCCCCTGCCAGATGATGCGGCCCTCATGCAGCATGGCGATGCGGTCGGCGATCTTGCGGGCGCTGGCCATGTCGTGGGTAATGGATAATGTCGTCGCGCCCACTTCGCGCACGCATTTGACGATCAGCTCGTTGATGACGTCGGCCATGATGGGGTCGAGGCCGGTGGTCGGTTCGTCGAAAAAGATGATTTCCGGTTTGGCGGCAATGGCGCGGGCCAGCGCCACGCGTTTCTGCATGCCGCCGGACAGTTCGGCGGGATACAGATCGCCGACATCGGCCGCAAGGCCGACCGACGCCAGCGTGCGTAAGGCTTCGGCTTTGGCTTCCTTGCGCGATATTTTTTTCACGCGCATGAGCTTGAAGGCGACGTTTTGCCAGACGGGAAGGGAGTCGAATAACGCCGCACCCTGGAACAGCATGCCGAATTTCGCGAGATGGCGGTCGAGGGCGTGGCCGCGCACGCGCGTGGTTTCCTCGCCGTCGACCTGGATCATGCCGGCATCGGGTTGCATGATGCCGAGAATGCATTTCAGCGTCACCGATTTTCCTGTGCCGGAACCGCCGATGATGACAACCGATTCTGCCTTGTTCACCGTGAGATCGATGCCGCGCAATACCTGCTTTTCGCCAAAACCTTTCTTGACGCCGCTCAGTTTGATTTTTGGAATCTCGGCCATTTCATTTCCCGGCGAAGAAGATGCCCGTGAGCAGGTAATTGGTGATGAGGATGAGAATGGACGCCGTCACCACAGCATTCGTGGTGGCCGCGCCCACTCCCTGCGCGCCGCCCCTGGAATTAAAGCCGTTATAGCACCCCATCAGCGCAATGATGAACCCGAACGCCGCCGCTTTCCAGAGGCCCGAGGTTACGTCGCGCGTTTCAAGATATTCCCATGTCTGCGAAATGTAATGCGCGGCATTAAACTCAAGCCGGTAAACGCTCACCAGAAAACCGCCGAACACGCCTATGATATCGGCTACCAGCACCAGCAGGGGCAGGGTAATCGTCGCCGCCACGATGCGCGGCACGATGAGGTATTTGACCGGGTTTGTGGAAAGGGTGGTGAGGGCGTCGATCTGTTCGGTCACGCGCATGGTGCCCAGCTCGGCCGCCATCGCGGCGCCGATGCGCCCGGCGACCATCAGGCCGGCAAGAACCGGCCCAAGTTCGCGGGTGACCGAAAGAACCACGACGGTCGCAATGCCGCTTTCGGCGTTGAACCGTGAAAATCCTGTGTAACTTTGCAGCGCCAGCACCATGCCCGTGAATACCGCGGTCAGGCCGACGACGGGCAACGAGTAATAACCGATATCGATAAACTGCCGGACGAGTTGACGGAAGAAAAACGGCGGCCGGAAACAGTGGCTTACCGAATTTGCCGTGAAGGCCGCCAGCTTGCCGGACGCCTGCAGGAACTCGAGAAAAGTGTGTCCGATAAGCCGAAGGGGATTCATGCGCCGCCCGCCGCTATATAATGCCGCTGATGGCGCGAGCCGAGGCTGGTGAGAATTTCATAGCCGGTTGTGCCCGCCTCGCGCGCGACCGTATCGACCGGTCTATGGGGGCCTATGACCGTCGCAAGCGCGCCGGTATGCGCGACCGCTTCGGGAATATCGCTAACGTCAATAGTCGTGAGATCCATGGATATGCGTCCAACGACGGGGGCGAGAAAGTTTTCGATTTTCACCTGCCCCTGATTGCTTAACGAGCGGAGATATCCGTCGGCATAACCCAGCGCAAGTGTCGCAATGCGGCCCTTGCGGGCGATGCGATGCGTGGCACCGTATCCAACGGTCATGGGTGTGTCAACGTCGCGGATTTGCAGGATGGGGACCTTGAGCTCGATCACGCCGCGCATGGGATTCGGCCGGCCGGGAGTCGGATTTACGCCGTAAATCGCCACGCCCGGGCGTGCGATATCGAAAATATAATCCCTGCCCCAGAATATGCCGGAGGAATTGCATAATGTGGCCGGTGCCTTTGGCAAACGCGCAAGCAGAGTCTTGAATCTGTCGCGCTGACGTGTGGTCAGCGGATTATCGAATTCTTCGGAACATGAAAAATGGCTCATCCAGCCGGTGATTTCCAGGCCGTCGAGCCGGGTAGGATCCCCGATCAGCCGTTCCTGCTCGTCCGGGCCCAGGCCCAGCCGGTTCATGCCGGTATCGAGGTGAATAAAAGCCGGCAGTTTCCTGCCCAGTTTGCGGGCAAAGCCCGTCCATTGCGCCAGCGCATCCAGCGAATTAAGGACGGGGGTTATATTACGCGCATAGGCTTCGGCTTGTTCATGCTCGTTCACGCCATGCAGCGGAGCAATGGCTGCCTCAGGTGCGGCGGCGCGTAATTGCAGGGCTTCTTCGGCATAGGCTGTAAAAAAGGTCCGGCAACCCGCCTGGGCCAGAGCCCGGGCCACCGGCGCAACATCGACGCCATAGGCATTGGCTTTCACCACGGCCGCGGTTTCCGATGGGTTTACCATCTCGGATAAAAGCCGGTAATTCGCCTGCAACGCAGAGAGATCGACGGTGAGTTGAGGAGAAGAATACATGCGCGGCGACGGTATCCGAGGCTCCGGATAGTGTCAATTTAAGCTAGCTTCCCATATGCCGTGCGCCATTGAGAAACAGGTTTACGGAATTTTTTGCCCAGGCTTCGATCTCTTGCTCGCTCATGGGCGGCCCAAGCCCCATGCCCCGGCGTTGGGGAACCGAAACTACCAGCTGGATGAACTGCTCGGCGGCGAAGGCGTATTCGCCGGGTTTAAGTCGCACATTGCCAAGATGCGTTTCACGTTCCAGCAACGCTGCGATCGACTGGATAGCCTTGTCGCGCGCGCCGACCTGCTGCATGGCGGTGGCGAGTTCCGGAAAGCGCCGGGCTTCGGCCAGAACCAGCCGTATCAGGGCCAGGGCCTGCGGGCGCAGCGATGCATTAATCATCATTTCCGCCAGGCGGTAGAGAATTTCCGTGCCCGTGCCTTGAAACAATGAAGCGGATTCCGGCGGCTTCAGATTTTCGACCACATTGTGAACGACGGCGGTAAACAGCTCGGCCTTATCGCGAAAACGGGAATAAAGCGTGCGCTTGGCGATATGGGCGCGCTGGGCGATGGCTTCGATACTGGCCGCGCCATAACCTTGGGTAAAGAACACATGCTCGGCGGCCGCCAGAATTTTTTCACGCAAACGGGCGGCCTGCGCCTGTGAAGGCCGGCCGCCGCGTCGGCGTGGTGGTTTGATGTTTTTTATGCTTTTAGGCTTAGTACCGGGCATAACCGGCATAACCTACCGGGGCCGCATATACAGGGGCCGGATAGACATATGTCGGCGCGGGATAAGCGTACACAACGCGTGGCCGCGGCGCGTAATACACGGGTGCCGGTGCCGCATATACCGGCGCGGGCCGGGCCAGGGCGCCGACCGACAGACCGAGCAGGGCCGCGCCAAGCACGAAACCGCCATTACCGCCGCCATGATAACCATGATGACCAC
>JBFWTA010000164.1:0-5965 GCA_050248075.1 Bdellovibrionales bacterium
ACCTGATCGGGCCGAACCAGAAATGGCTGAACACCAAGGAATTCCTCGCCGTCATCGATGCCAATCTGAAGAAAGCGATGGGCGGAGCGGAATTGAAGAAGAGTGCGTAACTGAATTTTTACAAAGCGCTGCCCGGTCCCTCCCTCTCTGGGGGAGGGACAGATCGTTCACGCCGCAGTTTCGTTTCTTAAAAATATAGGAGCCCGCCATGACCGCCAGCCCGCACCGCAAGACGCTTTCCGTGAACGGAAAGAATTATGTGTATTACAGCCTGGAAGGCGCGGCGGGGGAGCGGCTGAAGAAGCTGCCGTATTCGCTGCGCGTGCTGCTGGAAAACCTGCTGCGGCATCAGGACGGGCAGGCGGTGACGGCGGCGGATGTCGAGGCCGTGATCCAGCGCGCCGAGGGCAAGGCGCCGGAGCGCGAGATCGTGTTTCATCCGGCGCGCGTGCTGATGCAGGATTTCACCGGCGTGCCGGCCGTGGTGGATCTGGCGGCGATGCGCGACAAGATGGTGGCGGGCGGCGCCGACCCGCAAAAGATAAATCCGCTGTCGCCGGTCGATCTGGTCATCGACCATTCGGTGATGGCCGAGACGGCGGGCACGCCGGACGCGCTGGATAAAAACACCCGGCTGGAATTCGAGCAGAACGGCGAGCGTTACGCGTTCCTGCGCTGGGCGCAGGACGCGTTCAAAAATTTCCGCATCGTGCCGCCGGGCACCGGCATCTGCCATCAGGTGAATCTGGAATATCTGGCGAAGGTGGTGTGGACCGAATCGAAGGGCGGCGCGACAATCGCCTATCCCGACACCGTCGTCGGCACCGACAGCCACACGACCATGATCAACGGCCTGGCGGTGCTGGGCTGGGGCGTGGGCGGCATCGAGGCCGAGGCCGCCATGCTGGGCCAGCCGATTTCCATGCTGATCCCCGCCGTGGTCGGCATGAAGCTGACGGGCGCCATCAAGGAGGGCGTCACCGCGACCGATCTGGTGCTGCGCGTGGTCGAGATGCTGCGCAAGAAAGGCGTCGTCGACAAGTTCGTCGAATTCACCGGGCCCGGCGTGGACGGCCTGTCGCTGGCCGACCGCGCGACCATCGCCAATATGGCGCCGGAATACGGCGCGACCTGCGGCTTCTTCCCGGTCGACGGCGAGACCATTCATTATATGCAGATGACCGGACGTCCGGCCGAACAGATCGCGCTGACGGAAGCCTATGCCCGTGCGCAGGGGCTGTGGCGCGACGACACGAACCAGCCGGTCTATTCGGATATGGTCGAGCTCGATCTCGGCACGGTGACGCCGTCGCTGGCGGGACCGAAGCGGCCGCAGGACCGGGTGGAACTGGAAAAGGTCGCCGGGTCGTTCGGCAAGGCGCTGACGGAAATGGCGGGCGTCGATCAGCCGCGCGGCACCGACCAGCTGCGCGACGGCGACGTGGTGATCGCCGCGATCACCAGCTGCACCAACACATCGAACCCGTCGGTCATGATCGGCGCGGGGCTGCTGGCGAAGAAGGCGGTGGAGAAGGGGCTCGTGAAACAGCCCTGGGTGAAAACCTCGCTGGCGCCGGGGTCGCAGGTGGTGGCGGATTACCTGAAACAGGCGGGGCTGCAGGATTATCTCGACAGGCTCGGTTTCAACCTGGTCGGTTTCGGCTGCACGACCTGCATCGGCAATTCGGGCCATCTGGCGGAGCCGGTGGCGAAGGCGATCGACGCGCAGAAGCTGGTGGTGTCGGCGGTGCTGTCGTCCAACCGCAATTTCGAAGGGCGCGTGCATCCGCAGGTGAAGGCGAATTACCTGGCGTCTCCGCCGCTGGTGGTGGCCTATGCGCTGTTCGGCACGACGGCGCGCGATATCACGAAGGAGCCGCTTGGTACCGGCGCGGACGGCAAGCCGGTCTATCTCAAGGACATCTGGCCGACGGCGAAGGAGATCAGGGAGGCGATGGCGAGCGCCGTCAAGCCCGCCATGTTCGAAAGCCGCTACGCCAATGTGTTCAAGGGGCCGGAGGCCTGGCGCGCGGTGAACATCACGCCGGGCGCGAATTACGGATGGGACGCAAAATCGACCTATATCCGCCAGCCGCCCTATTTCGTCACCCAGCCGCCGCGCGTCGGCGACATCACGGGCGCACGGGCGCTGGCGGTGTTCGGCGATTCGGTGACCACCGATCACATTTCGCCGGCGGGCAACATCAAGAAAGACAGCCCGGCCGGGTTGTATCTGGCGCAGCACGGCGTGAAACCGGCGGATTTCAATTCCTACGGCGCGCGCCGCGGCAATCATGAAGTGATGATGCGCGGCACCTTCGCCAACGGGCGCATCAAGAACCTGATGGTGCCGGGCGTCGAGGGCGGCGTGACCCGGCATCAGCCGGACGGCGAACAGATGCCGATCTATGACGCGGCGATGAAATACGCGGCGGAAGGCGTGCCGCTGATTGTCATCGCCGGCAAGGAATACGGCACGGGCTCGAGCCGCGACTGGGCGGCGAAGGGCCCGCGATTGCTTGGCGTGCGCGCGGCGGTGGTGGAAAGCTTCGAGCGCATTCACCGCTCGAACCTCATCGGCATGGGCGTGCTGCCGCTGCAGTTCAAGCCGGGCACGAACCGCGAGACGCTGAAGCTGGACGGGACGGAAATCTACAGCCTTACCGGTCTCGAAAACGGCATCACGCCGGGGATGGACGTGACCCTCGTGATCCAGCGCGCCGACGGGCAAAAGGAAGAAGTGCCCGTTACCTGCCGCATCAACACGGCGGACGAAGCCGAATATTACAAGAGCGGCGGCATTCTGCCCTATGTGCTGGGGAATATCGCGGCGGCTTAGGCGGCGAGCCCAAACAGAGCGCGACGGCCGGCAGCTTCAAGGGTTCGGGCGCAGGGGGTTTTATCTTTAATAAAAGGTTTTGGTAAGTTTTGAAATTCTTTGGTTGCCACAATTCGCTGGGCTTCTTTCCGGGCGTCGGCAACCTTGGTATCATCAGGCTGCTGGGGCATAAAAAGGCATCTGCATATATTTGTAAGCTTATTGTTTTTATCAAAAGTGTAGTGACCCATAAGATCTACACCTGAGGGGGTAATATTTACGCCGAAAGAAAGATCACCCAGGTTACCGATACTAGGATGAGAATGCTCTGCAAATTTAAATGCGATCGGCTTGGGGTAAAGGTCGGGGTTAGAAAAAATCACCCATTCATCAGTCCTGGCGACAATAGTGCTTTTCCCGATCGCTTGCTCGCATGCGGGCAGGGCTGAAATTGGAGCGGAACTTGCGGGACGGGCAAGGAGAGCACTTGCGGCGGCGGCCATGAAACGGCGTCTATTCATATTATTATCCCGTCAATATTCATTATAAGATGGCCGATATTACCACATCGCGCGGCATCCGGCGGGCACGCTTTACTTTCTCTGTGATTTCAAGGAGTTATCGATCAATAAGCTGTCTCAAGCCATCCCTCGCGCCGAGGTTAATAACGCTTGAGGAGTTTGTTTCTTTTCGGTAACGAAAGGCGCTATAGTTTCTTTCTCTCTTCGTTGCGGTTTCAGAATGAATATGAGCATCCGGAATTTTAAAAGAACCGGCTGGCTGGCTGGCCTGACGCTGTTGGCCGTTATTCTGCCGGTTTTTGCTGCGCATGCCGCCGATATACGCAAGGAAATTATGGATGCGGTGATGGAGGGCGCCAGCCTGCCGCTCCAGACCGGACCGGTTAAAGCGGGTGCATCCGGCATGGAGAGCCAGGCTGAAATTCCTGCGCCGGCGCCACAGGCGGTCGCAGTCCCGCCGCCCGCCATTCCGCCGCCGCCCGTTCAGGCCGTCATTCCTGACCCCATGCCCGTCGCCGCGCCCCCGCCCGCCGCGACGGTTGCGAAACCGGTGCCGCCACCGCCTCCCGATATTCCCGCCGTGCCGGATGCCCGGGCCTTCGAGCGCCGCCTGGCCGAGTTGAACCGGCGCGTCGAGGCGATGCGCAAGGCCGTCGACGACCGGACCCGCGCGCTCGAGGATATTCAAAATCATGCGGTGAAGGATCTGCCGGAAAATGGCTCCGGCCTTTCGCTGTCCGAACGCAAGCGTATCGCGGCGCCGGAAGAACGTCTGCAAAATATTTCGGACGTTGCGCCGGCCGCGAAAGAAAAAACGCCGGTGAAAAAAGCCGCGGCGGTCATAAAGAAAAAGCCCCTTCAGGACAAGAGCCTGATGGTCCGCGTGGCGACGCCGAAAGCGGCCTGGGTCGCGCCGTCGCGCACCGCGCCGCTTCAGGTGATAAAAATCGGCGACACGCTTTCCGGCATCGGCCGCGTCGAGGCTATCCGCCAGGAAAAAGGCAAATGGACCGTGGTCGGAAGCCGGGGCTTCATCCGATGAGCATGACGGTCTACGGGCAGGGGCTTTCCGGCGACATGGACCGCGCGCCGGATTACGGGCGGTATTTCGTCGGCTTTAACGTCGCGCTGGTGATGCTGGTGGGCGGCGTGCTCGCGTTCCTTTATGTCACGGGCGATCCTTATGCCGCCGCTGCGGCGACCGGCGCCAATATCGCCATCGTCGCCATCGCCTGGTGCCTCGCCCTGACCCTGTTCGCCGTTTTTGCCGTGCGCGCGCGGCAGGCGACGGGGCTGCGCGGGGCCGGCGCCGCGGTCCTGCTGCTGGGAATCGCCGAGCTGGCGCTGTTCGGCTGGCTGTCCGCGCAGGTTTTTTCCGCGCCCCGCAAAAACCTGCAGGCCGAGCAGATGGCGGCCCTTGCGGAAGCGGTCGCGCGGGTGCATGGCCGGCTGCCGCTCAGGCTCGATCCCCATCTCAGGCTGGTGGATATCGGCTTCGGGCCGGACAGCCTGATATACAGTTATGCCGGCGACGCGGAATTTGCCGCCGGTCCCGGCCGGGAATCCGGTGCCGAGCCGGCCCGTCTGGCCCGGTCGGCCTGCGCCTTGTTCGGCCCCATTGCCGGGACGGCGCAGATCAAGCGCGTGGTCTATTCCTTCGATTTCGGAAACGGGGAGAAGACAGTCGTTCAGGCGCCGCTCGAGGCCTGCGCCGCGCCCTAGAAATCCGATTGTTTCTTTATGCGCACGCTGCTAAAGGAAATTTATGCCACAGCCGCATCTCCGTTCCGGTCCTTCTTTTGCGCGCATGAAAATCGGCCTGCTCGGCGGGTCGTTCAATCCCGCGCATGAAGGCCATCTGGAAATGAGCGAATATGCGCTGAAGCGCCTCGGCCTCGACCAGGTCTGGTGGCTGGTCAGCCCCCAAAATCCCCTCAAGCCGGTCAAGGGCATGGCGCCTCTGCCGGAACGCGTCGACGCCGCGCGCGCGCTGGCGGATACGGCCAAGCACATCGTGGTCACGGATCTCGAAAAGGATCTCGGCACGCGCTTCACGGTCGATACGATGAAGGCGCTCAAAAAACGTTTCCGCCGCACGGATTTCGTGTGGCTCATGGGGGCGGATAATTTCCGGCAGCTGCCGCGCTGGCGGCGCTGGCAGCAGATTTTTGGCCTCGTGCCGGTGGCCGTGTTCCGCCGTCCCGATTACGCGGCCGGCCGCGGCGGCGGCAAGCCGGGCACCCGTTTCGCCAATGCCTGGCACCGCGTGCATCTCGGCAAGAAGCTCGCCAAGATGAAGCCCCCCGCCTGGATCGTGCTGGATAACCGGCTCAATCTGCAATCGGCGACGAAGATACGGGCGGCGCGGGGGAAGTAATTTCAAACATATAAGACTATCCGCAGGAAGAGCGGCATTGTCCTTCTCTCCTCGAGGGAGAGGTTAGGGAAAGGGCAAGACATCCGGCGAAGTTCGTTTCATATAATGAATATCTGTATGAGCGTCCGGCCCCCTCTCCTGTCCTCCCCCTTCCGCCTACGCTCTGCGAGCTTCGGCGGACCTGTGTTCCCAGACCCGGCGAAGCCTTGGCGTAGCCGGGCGAGGGAGAGGAACCCTGCCGCGGAAGCA
>JBFWTA010000165.1:0-5871 GCA_050248075.1 Bdellovibrionales bacterium
TGAGCTGATGAATTTCGTCGATGCAGAATATGATCGGCGGGCCGATGCGGGCGGCGTTGCGTTCGGCGGCGCCCTTGACGATGGGAATGAGGCGGCCTTCCAGATCCGCTCGGGATTGCGATCCGGCCCCGATCATCGACATTTCGAGTTCGATGAGCCGTGCGTTCAGAAGCATTTTCGGAACTTTTTTCTGGTTGATCATCTGGGCGAGGCCCACGAAAAGAGCCGTCTTGCCGGTGCCGGCATCGCCCAGAAGAAGTATGTTCTTGCGCAGCCGCTGAAGCAGAATAAGGGTCATATGTTCGAATTCTTCGTCGCGCCGCGTCACCGGGTCGAATTTGCCCGCCCGGTCCATCTCGGTAATGTCGCGCGTATAGCGCGAGACAAGGCCGTTAAATTCCTCGTCGGAAATAACGAAATTCGGCTTGGATGGCGTTGTCATGCGGCTTTCCCGATCAGATCGCGGAGCACATACGGCAGGATGCCGCCGTTCTTGAAATATTCGACTTCATCCAGCGTATCGATGCGGCACAGCAGGGGAAGCTTTTTCGTCTGGCCGTCCGCCCGCGTGATCGTGAGCATGACATCCATGCACGGCTTGATGCCTGCGGCGGGACCGCTGATGTCGAAAGTTTCCAGTCCCGTAAGATTCAGGTCCGCGCGCGTCATGCCGTCCTTGAATACCAGCGGCAGGACGCTCATGCCGACGAGGTTCGAGCGGTGGATGCGTTCGAAGCTTTCGGCAATAACCGCGCGCACGCCCAGCAGGCGCGTGCCCTTGGCGGCCCAGTCGCGCGACGAGCCGGTGCCGTATTCCTTGCCGGCAATGACGACAAGCGGCACGTTTTCTTTCTGATAGCGCATGGCCGCATCGTAGATCGACAGGGCTTCGCCCGACGGGAAATGCTTTGTGTTGCCGCCTTCGGCTCCGCCCATCAGTTCGTTCCTGATGCGGATGTTGGCAAAAGTGCCGCGCATCATCACTTCGTGATTGCCGCGCCGGGCGCCATAGGAGTTGAATTCGCTCGGTTCGACATGATGCTCGATAAGATATTTGCCGGCCGGGCTGCTTTTTTTGATGTCTCCGGCGGGCGAGATATGATCCGTGGTTATCGAATCCCCGAGCAAGGCGAGCAGGCGGGCGCCCTTGATGTCGGTCACGGGCTCGGCCGCGCGCGGCATGGACTGGAACAGCGGCGGAAGCTTGACGTAAGTCGAACGATCATCCCATTTGTACGTCATGCCTTGCGACGTGCCGATGCTTTGCCATTCGGGGGGGCCGGCGAATACATTCGAATAACGCCGGCGAAACATTTCGGGCGTGAGGGATTTGCGAATCTCCGCCTGAATTTCTTCGTTCGAGGGCCAGATATCTTTCAGGTAAACCGGGTTACCGTCCTGGCCGTTGCCCAGAGGCTGCGTCGTCAGATCGATCGTCATCGAGCCCGCCAGCGCATAGGCGACAACCAGCGGCGGCGACGCCAGATAATTCGCCTTGCAGTGCGGATTGACGCGGCCTTCGAAATTGCGGTTGCCCGAAAGGACGGAGACGGCAACGAGATCGCCTTGTTCGACTGCCGCAGCAACCGGTTCCGGCAGCGGGCCGGAATTGCCGATGCAGGTCGTGCAGCCATAGCCGACCAGCGTAAAGCCAAGCGCATCGAGGTCGGCGGTAAGTCCTGCTTTGTCGAGATAATCGGTAACCACCTGGCTTCCCGGCGCCAGTGATGTCTTGACCCAAGGCTTGACGGAAAGGCCTTTCATGCGCGCCTTGCGGGCAACAAGGCCGGCGGCGATCAGTACGCTGGGATTTGATGTGTTCGTGCAGGATGTGATGGCGGCGATGACTACACTGCCGTGCCCGATGCTGTAATCGGTACCGGCCACCGCAACTTGCCTGTGCCGGTCGGCAACCTTGAAACCGGGCAGCTCCTTTTCGAATTCAGCGGCGGATCTGGCGAGTTCCACCCGGTCCTGAGGACGGCGCGGTCCCGCCAGCGACGGCACAACCGTGCCGAGATCGAGTTCGAGCGTATCGGTGAAAACAGGCTCCGGCGACGAAGCATCGCGCCACATGCCCTGTTCCTTCGCATAGGCTTCGACAAGAGCGATCCGGTCGGGATCGCGGCCTGTGAATTTAAGGTAATTGATGGTTTCGGCGTCGATCGGGAAGATGCCGCAGGTTGCCCCGTATTCCGGCGCCATGTTGGCGATCGTCGCCCGATCCGCAAGCGAGAGGACATCAAGGCCGGGGCCGTAGAATTCGACGAACTTATTGACCACGCCCTTCTTGCGCAGCATCTGCGTGACGGTAAGCACCAGATCGGTGGCCGTGGTGCCTTCACGCAGCCTGCCGGTGATCTTGAAGCCGACAACTTCGGGAATGAGCATCGAAACCGGCTGGCCAAGCATGGCCGCTTCGGCCTCGATGCCGCCGACGCCCCAGCCGAGTACGGCGAGGCCGTTGACCATGGTGGTGTGGCTGTCGGTGCCCACCAGCGTATCCGGATACGCAACTAGGTTTCCGGTGCGTAAATCCTTGTCCGCCCAGACGGTTTGGGCCAGATATTCAAGGTTTACCTGATGACAGATACCCGTGCCGGGCGGAACGACACGGAAATTGTCGAAAGATTTCTGGCCCCAGCGCAGAAACGAATAGCGTTCGCCGTTTCGGTCGAATTCGCGTGCGACGTTTTTCTCGAAGGAATCGGGCTTGCCGAAGTAATCGACCATGACCGAATGGTCGATGACCAGATCGACGGCGCATAACGGGTTGATGCGTTTGGGATCCCCGCCCAGCGCAATCGTTGCTTCGCGCATGGCGGCGAGATCGACCACGGCAGGAACGCCGGTAAAATCCTGCATGAGCACACGGGCCGGGCGATAGGCGACTTCAGCCGCGCTGGTGCGGTTTTTAAGCCATGCGCCGCAAGCCTTTATGTCGTCGACGGTAACCGATCGGCCATCTTCGAAGCGCAGCAGATTTTCAAGTAGTACTTTAAGACTGAACGGCAATTGCGAGAGATCGCCGAGAGTTTTTTCGGCTGCTTTCAGGCTGAAATAATCATAGCTTTTGCCGCCGGCAACCAATGTCTGGCGCGTTTTGAGCGTGTCGTTCCCGGTTTGCGTGGTCATCGAGAGCACTCCTTCGGAGTCGAAAGTCCGGAAACGGCTTAACAAAGCGTGAATAATTTTACTGCAGGATCGTCTGTTATCTGGCTTCCGTACCTTGATTGTGCTACCTGATTTTCCTTGCCAACAGGTTAAGCAGCACACCTCCCCGCCACTGAAAGTCCTGCGGCCATGCCTTACAATCGCTATGTTTTTGGCCTTTTTTATGCCGTATTAGGGCTTTTTCCCTTCCCGGCGCAGGCGGCCATGGAGTTTTGCAATCGCACCAAGGCGCCTATCGAGGCGGCGTTGGGGTATCGCGAAAGGGTAGAATGGGTGTCCGAAGGTTGGTGGCGCATCGAACCCGGCAAGTGCGCCCGTGTTTTCGGTCGGCCCTTAACGCAGCGTTTTTATTTTTATTATGCCAAATCGCTGGCTGCGCCAATGCCGGATAAAGTGCCGCTCGTTTGGGCGGGTAAATATGAATTATGCATAGATACCAAGGCTTTTCGCATTCAAGGTGATCAAAATTGTGAAATTCGAAAATTCATCACTCAGGGTTTCCAGGAAATTGATATCGGGTCGAGTACTCGCGACTATACCCTTGATTTTAAAGACGGAACGGAAGCGCGTTGAGAAAATTATTTTTTTGATAAGGATTAAGCGAGAATAAATAAAGTTTTTTGCTGTCCCATGTCATTAATGAATTTTGAGTAATTTATCGGCTATGCCGAATTAGTTTCATTGGCGGTATAAGGGATTGCGATTCCCTGGACCGCATTAGTTTCGCTGGAGCTTAAACGGCGTGAGTGCATCCGACATAACCACAGGCCCGCTATCTGCCGCTGCATCGTCTTTGCCGCCACGGACTTTAACAGAAGGTCCGAACTGGCAGGAGCAGGACGGCATGCTGCGCGATATGTGGATGCAGAACCAATCGCCCGCCGATATTGCCAAGGCGCTCGACCGCTCGATTCCGGCCGTCATGACCCGCGCCGCGCGCCTCGGGCTGCCGCGTCGTTTTGCGCCGGGCCGCAAACCCGGCCGCCGTCCGCTCGATAACCATGGCAATCCGCGTACGGAAACGGCACGCGCAAAAACGGCGGCGCCCATGGATGCCGAGGCGTTGGAAGCGGCGGCGCAAATTTCGATGCGCGTTTGCCTGATGTGCCTCAACAAGTTTCAGTCGATGGGAAGGCATAACCGCATATGCCCTACCTGCAAAGGTTCGGCGGAATACGAATCCGGCAGCCGGCTGCCGGAATTCAACGTTCCCGTCAGCGAAGTGTAAGGAGAAAAACGAATGGCCTTGAAAGACGGAATTTCAACGGTACTTAACCGCAACGCGTTTTACCGCGACGGCTACCGGCTTCTTTTGCGCCTGAGCCTCATTCAGGGCATCGTCATTGTCGTGCTCGCGGCCGCCATTGTTTCGCTGTTCATGTCCATTGAAAACAAGCACGTCTATTTCGCGACCACTTCCGATGGCCGGATCATCAACATTGTGCCGCTTAACGAGCCCTATCGCACAAATCCGGATGTCATCGCCTGGGCGTCAGCCACGGCGCAAAACGTCATGCGTTTCGGATATCACGATTACCGCGAGCGCCTGCAGGACGCTTCGAACAATTTTACCAGTACCGGCTGGGAAGCGTTCACGAGGGCGCTCAAGGAATCGAATATTCTCGAGGCCGTCCAGGCGCGCAAACTCGTCGTCACCATGGATGTCGAGGCCGCGCCTGAAATCAAGCAGGCCTTCAGCAAGAACGGCGTCTATACATGGTATCTGCAGTTTCCCGTCACGATCAAATTCGACGGTGAGCAGCCGCCTACGCCGATACGCAGTGTACTGCTCCTGCAGGTTTCGCGCGTATCGACCCTGCAGAATCCGGAAGGCATAAGCATCGAGCAGTGGGTCACCGTCAATCCGGCGAATATGCCCAAATGAGTACGCCGCCGGCCAAGCCCGTACCGCAAAAAACATCCGTCCCGGATAAAAAAATCATGGATAAAAAGCCGGCCGCGACGGCGGTATCCAAGCCGGCCGTGAAAAAGGCCAGAAAGGGAGGCTTTTTTTCATTCGAGCCGATTGCCTTTGATCTGGTCGCGGATGCAGACGCCGAAGATAAGCATTTTCATCAAACGCTTTCGTCCGTTTACCGGCGGGGCATCATTATTTCTCTGCTGTGCGGCGCACTCGTTCTTATCATGCCGTTTGCCAAACCGATTTATCATCATTATGCGCGCGATCCCGCCGGAAATATCTTGTCGCTCAGCGCGCTGCCCATGCCCAACATGACGAACCGGGCCGTCATTTCCTGGGCGGTGAACAGCGTTACGGAAATCATGACTTTCGGCTTTGGCGATATAATCGAACAGCTGGGCCGGCAAAAACCGCGCTTTACGCCTGATGGCTGGCGAAGCTTTGTCGAGGCATTTCAGAAGCAGAAGGTAAGCCAGGCCTTCAAGGAAAAACAAATCGTTCTCACGACCGTGCCATCGAACACGCCTGTCATTATATCCCAGGGACTCAACAAGGACGGCCAGTATCAGTGGGTCCTGCAGATACCCGTGATCATGACCTATGCCACCAACAACAATGTGACGAAACCCGAGCGTGCCGTTATTTCGCTCACGATTGTCCGGGTGAGCACGGAACAAAGTCCAAGCGGGATTGCCATCAAGAAATGGATTGTTTCGTGAGAATCAATTGATGCAAGAATGCAACTGATCTTGATGATCAAGAGATGCTTCCGGTAT
>JBFWTA010000166.1:0-5860 GCA_050248075.1 Bdellovibrionales bacterium
GCTTCCTTCTTGGTGTCGAGCTTGACCAGCTCCACGAACAGGCCGATATCCTTTGGCCGCGTATGCTTGAGCATGAATTCATGAAACGGCTCGACCGTGCGATCGAAAGATGTCGCTTCGTCGATCTCGTTATTCTTCAGCGGCCTCAGCCCGCCATCCCATGCGCGGTCGAAAGTCGGCTGCATGATGAAAAGCGTGAGAAACATCGCGAGGCTCACGATCACCACGTTAGGCGGTGTCTGGTTGGTGCCCAGCGCGGTGCGCAGAAAGGACAGCACGACGACCACGCGCGTGAAACAGGTCACCATCACCAGGATGGACGGCGCCAGCGAAATGACGGTAATGAGCAGGATAAGCTGTACCAGCTTCGCCGTCGTCGTCGGCCCCTGGCCGAGATCGAGATTGATCGATTGCGCCACGGCATGGAATGGGAATCCGGCAAACGCAGCGGCCAGGCAGATCAACAGGATATGCCGTATCGAAAACGAATATTTACGCGACATCAGAGGGAGCTCTTTTTCTGGAAGGCAGACGCAGTGTTGTCGAGATTCGTTTCCACAACAACATCTTCGTTAACCCCTAGCAGCAGGAGATGTTCGGCCGTATCGCGCCGCACGATCACCAGCCGCCGCCGCGGGTCGAGCGGCAGGGTTTCGACCACCTCCAGCCGGCGCGTTGCCGCGTTGCCCAGGCCCGGCATCGCAAAACCGCGCATCTTGACGTATTTGAGCACAAAACCGAACAAGGCCAGCAAACCGAAAACGGAAATAAAGGCCACGGCGATGCGCAGCCATGAAATGCTTTCCATGTTTCCGTCAGTCATCCAGGGGGTCCGGCTTGGGCTGGAACATGCTGCGTAGTTCCTGCTCGCAATCGTCAAGCTGACGGGCGAGCTCTTTCAGCTCCGGCGCGCATTTCATCTGCACATCGGATGTGGCCTGCTGGATGATGCGACACAACTCGCCGGTGCGCTGTTCGAGCGCCCACATATCCGGCATGCGCCCGGCCTGCAACTCACGCTGGGCATTGAGCACATAGTCGCGGATGGATGTCAGTTCATCCAGAACATTCAGGGAAGATGTGGAATTATTCATCGGGCGGTTTCCTGGGCCGTCATGCGAGCGTTGAATTCATAGACTTTGGCAAGAATTTCGGCAACCGCAACAATGGCTTCGCCGGGTATGGGCGTATCGAGGTCGAGAGCGACCAGCAGTTCCGTCAGATCCGCGTCCTCGCGCACCTTAACGCCTTTTGCGAAAGCCATCTCCAGAATTTGCTCGGCTAGCTTTCCACGGCCCGATGCAATAATCTTGGGCAGTGAATCGGGATTCGATTCGCTTCCCTTGATCGCCACAGCCGCCGCCCGGCGGTTCGATTTCAGAGGCGAGAAGGGGGAGGCAGGTTCTTCATTCTCAGTCATTTCCGAATTCTAGCTCATATCGATACCGAGGCCAATCTTGCATATTTACCGTTCTTTAAGGCTTGAACGACCAGTATGTGGCCCCGCGGCAACAGCCGCGCCAGGCCACAGTTCTTGTGGCAGGGAGTAGTTCACATGGAAATGAATGGCGACGGGCTGATACGTCTTCTCACGCAGAAGATGTCCTATCTTAACCAGCGGCAATCGGTTCTGTCCGAAAATGTCGCAAACGCGGACACGCCAACCTATAAGGCGCGCGATCTGGCGCCGTTTACGTTCAATCAGGCGCTGAAGGATGCCGGCTTCAAGACGACGAATGTCAACCACATTATTCCGGCGTCCATGGCCGGGGTGAATGCGCACACGGTTAAGGCAAAATCCTATGAAACCCTGCCGTCGGGCAATTCGGTCGATATCGAGCAGCAGATGATGCAGGTATCGGAAACCGCCATCAACTATCAGACGATGACGTCGATTTATAAAAAGATTTCAGGCTGGTTCCGCATCGTGTTGAAAGGCAACTAAAAGGTAGAGACTTATGGCCGAGGAAAGCAATCAGCTCACCCGCGTTTTCTCAATCTCCGCTTCGGGGCTTCATGCGCAGAACCAGCGTATGAAGGTGATCGCCGAAAATATCGCTAACGCCGCCACCACGCCCGACGCGCCGGGCCAACAGCCTTACCGCCGCCAGATCGTCACGTTCAAGGACGAATTTGACCGCGCGCTCGGCGCCTCAAAAGTGAAAGTCAGCGGCGTCGTGCCCGACCGCAGCGATTTCGTCAAGAAATACGACCCTTCCCATCCCGCCGCGGACGCTAAGGGCTATATCCTCACGCCAAACGTGAATCCCATCACCGAAAGCATGGACATGATGGAAGCGCAGCATGCCTATCAGGCAAATTTGAACGCCATCGACGCGGCGCGCGGCATGGTGCTGCGCACGATCGATCTGCTTAACACGCAATAATGTAAGGGGAGCCTGAAATGGTCTCAAATATCGCCGATGTCATGACCGCCTACCGCCAGCCCGGCGGTGGTGGCATTGCTAAAGCGCTCGGCAATACAGCTGGCGCGGGCAATGAAAGTTTTGCCGACGCTCTCAAGGGCTTCGCCAACGACGCCGTGAGCGCCCTCAAGGAAGGTGAAAAGGCCGCTACTGCGGGCGCCACCGGCAAGGCCGACCTCACCAGCGTCGTCGTCGCCATCAACAATGCCGAACTCATGCTGCAAACCGTCGTTGCCATACGCGACAAGGTAGTGTCGGCGTATCAGAGCATTGTGCAGACGGCGGTTTAGCCGAAGCGGCCAAAGATCAGCAGGATTCGCCGGGCTTTTCCAGCTAAGCATCTGACACACAATCATATTCAAGAAAGCATATTTCTTACCCAATTTTGTGGTACATAAGGCTCGTTAACCAACGGGGGGCCGATGGAAACGCAGCATTCCGGCATTAACATGGTCGATATCGCCGTTTTCGGTGTGATCCTGGTTTCGGGGCTGCTGGCGCTGTGGCGCGGTTTTGTGCGCGAGTTCTTTGCGCTGTTGGCCTGGGCGGGTGCGGCATTTATTACCGTCGCTTTTTACCCGGCCCTTCGGCCGTGGATGCATCAACGCATTGAAACCGATTTTGCCGCCGATCTGGCGACCGGGGCTGCGCTTTTCTGTGGCGCCCTGGTGGTTCTTATTCCTATCGGCTATGTCGTGAGCGGGCTTGTGCGGGGCCGGGCGCTGACGGCCATTGACCGTTCGCTGGGCTTTGTTTTCGGGGTGGCGCGCGGCGCGCTTCTTGTATGTTTGCTTTTTCTCATTACCTTATTGATATGGCCGGAGAAAGAAAAGGAACCCAAAATGCTGGCGGAAGCCAGAACCCGCCCATTTCTGGCTTATGGCGCGGAAGCGATGAAAAATCTGCTGCCGGAAGACGACGTCAAGAAAATGTCGAAGCGAATGAAGGAGATGGAGGCCAAGGGTGAAATTCCACGCCTCGATCAACCGCCGGTCATGAAGACGACGACTACGGCTAAGTCCGGCGATGCCTTGCCGGGCGGCGAGGCGGCTCCGGCCGTCACTGCCGGCGGGGTGCATGTCGAACCAGTGCGCCAGACCCGTCAGAAACAGACCGCCGTCCCTGAAAAACAGCCAAACCAGCCATGACCCTTACCACGCACCCCTTCGACGATGACAAGATGCATGAAGAATGCGGCGTCTTCGGATTCATCGGCAAGGATTCGGCGGCGGCGATGGCAGCTTTGGGGCTGCATGCGCTGCAACACCGGGGACAGGAAGCGGCGGGGATCGTCAGTTACGACGGCGAGCATTTCCATTCGCATCACGGCATCGGTCATGTCGGCGAGAATTTTAATTCCGAAGCCGTGATCAATCGCCTGATCGGCAGCGCGGCCATCGGCCACACCCGTTACTCCACCACCGGCGAGCAATCGCTGCGCAACGTGCAGCCGCTGTTCGCGGATTTCGATTTCGGCGGTTTCGCGCTTGCGCATAACGGCAACCTGACCAACGCCTATACGCTGCGCAAGCAGCTAGTGAAGCGCGGCTGCTTGTTCCGGTCGACCTCCGACACCGAAGTAATCATTCATCTGATGGCGATCGCGCGCAGCGGCAATGTGATCGACCGGCTGATCGAGGCGCTCAAGCAGATCGAGGGCGCGTGGTCGCTGGTGTGTCTTGCCAATAACCTGGTTATCGGCGCGCGCGATCCGGCGGGGGTGCGGCCTCTGGTGCTGGGCCGCCAGGACGGGGCCTATGTGCTGGCGAGCGAGACATGTGCGCTGGATATCATCGGCGCGGATTTCGTGCGGGATATCGAGCCGGGCGAGATTGTCATCCTCGACGGCCGCCGGGTGGAAAGCATCCGGCCTTTCCTCAAGCAACCGCATAAATTCTGTATTTTCGAATATATCTATTTCGCGCGGCCCGATTCCTCGGTAGAGGGACGGTCGGTTTACGAGATGCGCAAGAATATCGGCGTCGAGTTGGCGCGGGAAGCTGCGGTCGATGCGGATCTCGTGGTGCCGGTGCCGGATTCCGGCGTGCCTTCGGCCATCGGTTTTGCGCAGGAAAGCGGCATTCCATTCGATCTTGGCATTATCCGCAACCATTATGTGGGCCGCACGTTCATTCAGCCGGGCGACCGCATCCGGCATCTGGGCGTGAAACTTAAGCACAACGCTAACCGGCGTTTCATCGAAGGCAAACGGGTCATTCTGATCGACGACAGCATTGTGCGCGGTACGACCTCGACCAAGATCGTAGAAATGGTGCGGGCGGCCGGGGCGAAGGAAGTGCATATGCGCATCTCCAGTCCGCCGACGCGGCACAGCTGTTTCTACGGCATCGACACGCCGCAGCCGGAAAAGCTGCTGGCGCATAATTATACGGTCGAGCAGATGTGCCGTTTCATCGGCGCCGACAGCCTGGCGTTCATTTCGCTGGACGGGCTGTACCGCGCGATGGGCGAGACGAAGCGCAACAGCGAACAGCCGCAATATTGCGACGCCTGCTTCACGGGCGATTACCCCCTGTCGCTGACGGACCTGACCGGCAGCCTGCCGCAGGGCGAATTGTCGTTTCTGGCGAAGGCGAGCGAGTAGGCGAGGGGCCGTATCAGGACGGATCGTCGCCCGGGGGTTTCCGTCCCCAGCCCAAAAACGGCACAAGCAGGTTTTTGGGATCGAACGCCTCGGTATCGGCTTCTTCAAGCCTGGAGATGCGTAGACGCTTATTTCGTTGCTTGAGCAGAGAGTCGTATCTTTCTTCCATTCCAGCCTGGGCCCATTGTTCTTTGATCTCGTTGGCATTCTCCCGAGCAATGAAGGGCGGAGCGCTTGTGCGAAGATAAGCAAGAGTCTGTGGCATATAACGGCTGATTTCTTCCGGCGAAAAACTTCCTTCCAGGCGTAGGACGCGCGCATGGATGGCGGTGGAAAGGGAGTGCCGATCGCCCAACCGGATGGGGGCATGTGACATTGGGGAATTATCACCGTCTATATAAATCCTTTCTTCGCCGAAAATGGAAAATTTGGCGCTCCAAAACATCTCGGTGACGGTGCGTTTGCTGAGATTGCCTTTCAGGTCGAAACGAATGGCGCCTTCAACCTGATTGTTGGCATACAACGTCCATGTCAATTCCATGCCGGTCATTTCGGCCGCCGCCGCGGCGAAAGGGATGCGCAGCGTAATGGAATCGATGTGTTTTCGAACAGGAGATTTCATGAGCGCAGGTTATCGCGCGGGAGGCCCATGACGATGTCATTAAAATGCTTTCATCGCCGAATATGCCTCAAAATCTCACCTTTTTATACCGTCGTTACCTCATTTTGGTATGTCCTCACAATAACATCATAAAATAAAGCAGAAGCGCGCGCTCCTCGCCTTAACATGGCGTAGAGTCACTCCACCTCCATCGGTGGTGACGGTTTT
>JBFWTA010000167.1:0-5828 GCA_050248075.1 Bdellovibrionales bacterium
CTTTGTGCATCGCCACCAGCCAATCAAAGGCTTCGGCTTCTTCCATATAGGCGGTGGCGACAATGACGCTCATGCCGGGCCTTGCCTTGCGGATGCGGCCGATGAGTTCCCAGAATTGCCGCCGGGAGAGCGGATCGACGCCGGTCGTCGGCTCATCCAGCACCAGAAGATCGGGATCGTGAATCAGGGCGCAGCATAGCCCCAGCTTCTGTTTCATGCCGCCTGAGAGATTGCCCGCCGGGCGTGACGCGAACGGTTTCAGCCCAGTGGCTTTCAGCAGCTCCTTCATCCGCTCCCGGCGCTCGGCCCGGCTCTGGTTGAACAACCGCCCGAAAAAATCGACGTTCTCGAAAACCGTCAAATCCATATAGAGATTCTTACCCAGCCCTTGCGGCATGTAAGCGATGCGCGGCTGCGTGCGACTCCGCTGACGCGGATTCGTCATATCGCTTCCCCGTGCCGTAAGGGAGCCTTTCTGGATTTTCCGCGCGCCCGCAATCAGCGCAAGCAGGGTGGATTTGCCGACACCGTCCGGGCCGATGATGCCAACCATTTTCCCCGATGGCAGGCGAAGCGATGCTTCTTCCAGCGCGGCGGTTCTGCCATACCGGTGCGATATTTTTTCAAGAATGACGGCGGGGGTAACATCATGCGTCACGGCAGCTCCTTGGGTTACTGCCCGACGTTGACGGACAACCACTCCGGCCAGTCACCTTCCGAGCCAAGCATGATATAGGATACGCCCGGCAGGCCGGTGCGCACTTTTTCCGCATGTTCGCGCAGCAGTTTCTCCGGGATGCGCACCTTGACACGGAACATCAGTTTTTCGCGCTCGGTCTGCGTTTCCACTTCGCGTGGGGTGAATTGCGCTTCGGACGATACGAAAGACACCGTAGCGGGAATCCTGTAGTCAGGGAATGCATCCAGCACAATGCGCGCCTCCGAGCCGATATACACCTTGCCGACCTGTTCCGTGGGCAGGAAGACCGTCATGTAGACATTTTCAGGGTCAAGCAGCGAAACCACCCGGCCTCCCGGCGGCAATACCTCGCCTGGTTCCGCCAGCCTGTGCTGAATGCGGCCGGAAACCGGCGCCTTGATGACCGTTTCCGCGATCAGGGTCTGTATGCGCCCGACCTCGGCCTCGGCCGCCTTGATGCTGTAATCGAGCGTGCTTCGTCTGGCCTGCGCCGCGTCAAGAGAGGCTTTGGCGGCGTCATGCTCGCTTCGGCGCTGGTCGGCCTGCTCACGCGGTATGGCTCCGCTTTCGGACAGGGGTTTGGCGCGTTCCAGACGCTGTTTCGCAAAAGTAAGAGCGCTCTGTCTCTCCGCGGTCTGCGCGTCTGCCTCGGCGATGCTTTCACGGAGGCTCGCCAATGTCGCCTTGCTGCGCGCCAGCATCGCTTCAAGTTCCTGCGTATCCATCCGGGCCAGCACCTGTCCCTGTTGAACCGCGTCTCCTTCCTTAACCGTGACTTCCATCACCTTGCCTCCGGCGGTGGTGGACGCATGCACCAAGTCCGACTCGATGCGCCCGTTCCCGGTGGCAATATATTCCGGGAGGCGCAGCTGGCTCTTCCACCACAGGAAATATCCTCCCGCCGCTGCGGCTAACAACACGGCTATGATGGCTAAGGTAATTTTCAGTCCCGGACGCATGCGCCACCTTCTTTGCTTTTCTTCCAATAAGTTATCAATAACCTTTTCTTGTGGCACGCATTTTATCCTTTCATGACCGCATGGCCACCCACCTTACTCCGCCGTTTGGCCGCTATCCTTCAGCCCGCCGCCCAGAACCTTGTAAAGATTCACTAAGTTGGCGAGGCGTTGTTTTTCAATATCGATTTTCTGCTGCTGGGCGGAAAACAGGGAGCGCTGCGCGTCCAGCACGTTGAGGAAGCTGTCAATGCCCTCCCGGTAGCGCGCATAGGAAAGGTCGTAGGATTCCTGCGACGCATCCACCAGCCGGCCCTGCGCCTCCAGTTCACTTTCCAGCGTGCGGTAGGCGGCCAGTTCGTCCGAGACTTCCTTGAAGGCGGTCTGGATGGTTTTTTCGTAATTGGCGGCGGACGCCTCCTTGATGACCTTCGCATAGTCGAGGTTGGCGATATTGCGCCCGCCCTGAAAGATCGGCAGGGTGATCTGCGGTATGAAGCTCCAGGCGCCGGAGGCGGCGCTGGAAAACAAATTATCCAGGTCGCTGCTGGCATAGCCGAAAGCGCCGGTCAGCGAAATAGTGGGAAAGAACGCCGCGCGCGCCGCGCCGATATTGGCATTGGCGGAAAGCAGGTCATGCTCGGCGCGGCGCACGTCGGGGCGCGTGAGCAGTACATCGGACGGCAGCCCGACAGGCAATTGCTTCATCAGTTCCACCTGATCGAGCTGGTCATCCTGTATGGCCGGATCAAGCGTTTTTACACCCAACAGCAACAACAGCGCGTTTCGATCCTGCGCCACGCGGCGGGTAAAAAGCGCCTGGTTCGCCTTGGCGGTCTCCACCGCCTGCCGCACCTGCGCCAGATCGAGCTTGGAGGCAACGCCCTTTTCAAAACTCTTTGAGATCAGTTGAAAGGACTTTTCCTGCGCAGCCAGTGTTTCCTCCGTCAGGGCCAGTATTTTCCGGTCCGCCAGCCATTGCAGGTAGGCATTCGCCACCTCGGCGATGAGGGAAATCTGCGCGGCGTCACGGGCGGCCTGCGACGCAAAATAGCTTTCCAGCGCCGCCTCGTTCTGGCTGCGCAGGCGGCCGAACAGATCCAGCTCGAAGGCGGTGGTCGCCAGATTCGCCGAGTAAGTGGAAGTGATGATTTCGCGGGGAGCCGCGCCGAACAGCGGGTTGCTGGCGCTTTGCGCTTCGGTGATTTTCTGGCGCGTGCCCGAAGCGCCCGCGCTGACATTAGGGAACAGATCGGAGCGCTCCACGCGGTACAGCGCGCGCGCCGCATCGACATTCAGCGCGGCGATGCGCAGATCGCGGTTATTGTCCAGAGACGTTTGAATCACCTTTTGCAAGTCCGGCGACTGGAAGAATTCCTGCCAGGCGATGTCGGCGGCGGCTTGTTTAGCTTCGCCGGTCAGTTCCTGCGGCGTTTCCGGCTGCCATGTTCCGGCCACCGGCGATTCGGGGCGCAGGTAATCGGGGATCATGGTGCATCCGGCCAGCGCGGAAGCAAGCAGCAATGCGGCGATGGGTGTTTTTCTCATACAGTCTCCTGGTAAGTCGTGTCCGGTTTTTTGGGTTTAGCCAGACGCTGCACGGCGATATAGAACATCGGAACGAAGAAAATGGCAATGAAGGTAGCGGCCAGCATGCCGCCCATCACGCTGATGCCGATGGCATTCTGGCTGGCGGAGCCCGCGCCGGTGGCGATCGCCAGCGGGGTGACGCCCAGCACGAACGCCATCGAGGTCATAATGATCGGGCGGAAACGCAGCCGGGCAGCTTTCAACGTGGCGTCGATCAGATTCTCTCCCCGCTCATAGAGATCCTTGGCGAATTCCACGATGAGGATGGCGTTCTTGGAGGCAAGCCCCATGGTGGTCAGCATGCCCACCTGGAAGTAAACGTCGTTGTTCAGCCCGAAGAGGAAAGACGCGCCCACCGCGCCGACCACGCCGAGCGGCACGGAAAGCATCACAGCAAACGGCACCGACCAGCTTTCGTAAAGCGCAGCGAGGCAAAGGAAAATCACGATCACCGACAGCGCGTAAAGGGCTGGCGCCTGCGCTCCGGTCAGGCGTTCCTCGTAAGAAAGCCCCACCCATTCCACATCCACGTCCTGCGGCAGCTTGGCCACCATGTCTTCGATTTCCTTCATCGCTTCGCCGGTGCTTACGCCGCGAGCTGCTTCGCCCTGAATATTCACCGAGCTGTTGCCGTTAAACCGCTCCAGTTTTGGCGAGCCATACGTCCAGCGGGCGGTGGAGAAACTATCGAACGGCACCATTTCACCCTGCCGGTTGCGCACATACCAATGCTCCAGGTCCTCCGGCATCATGCGGTACGGCGCTTCCGCCTGCACATAAACTTTCTTGATGCGTCCCCGGTCGAGAAAGTCGTTGACATAGGACGATCCCCAGGCGGTTTGCAGCGTCTGATTAATGTCGGCGATGGAAAGGCCGAGGGCACCGGCCTTTTCATGGTCAATCTCGATTTTATACTGCGCCACGTCGCTCAGGCCGTTGGGACGCACGGCCTGCAGCTTGGGATTCTGCGCCGCCATGCCCAGCAGCTGGTTGCGCGCCTCCATGAGCTTTTCATGGCCGATGCCTTTGCGGTCCACCAGCTGCATATCGAAACCGGCGGCATTGCCAAGCTCGCGGATCGGCGGGGGATAAAAAGCGAACACCATCGCGTTCTTGATCTGCTGGAACGCTCCCATCGCGCGCTTTGAAAGTGCGAACACCGACTGCGTGTCAGGATCGCGCTCCTCCCAGGGCTTGAGGCCGACAAATCCCAGCGCCACGTTCTGCGCCCGCCCGGCGAAACTGAAGCCGGTCACGGTGAAAAGGTGATCAACCGTGCCACCCTCTTTTTCTAAAAGATAATCCTCCACCTTCTTCACGCTTTCCAGCGTATTCTCCACGGTCGAGCCCGGAGGCGCACTCGCCATGAGAAACATGATGCCCTGATCCTCGTTGGGCAGGAAGGATTTCGGCAGGCCGTTGAATAAAAGCGCCAACCCGCCGATGAGAAGCGCGTAGATAATGAAAAACCGCCTCATGCGGTGAATCATAAATCCCGCGCCCGTAATGAATTTATGGCGGCTTTTGTTGAAATTGCGGTTGAACCAGCCGAAAAACCCCGTATCCGCCTCGCGGTGTCCGTGGCCTTTTGGGGCTTTGAGGAAGGTGGCGCACAGGGATGGCGACAGCACCAGCGCGACAAGCACGGAAAGTCCCATTGCCGAAACGATGGTGAGCGAGAACTGCCGGTAGATCGCCCCGGCGGAACCGCTGAAAAACGCCATGGGTACGAATACGGCAGACAGCACCAGCGCAATGCCGATCAGCGCGCCTGTGATCTGATCCATGGATTTGCGGGTCGCCTCCTTGGGCGACAGTCCTTCCTGAGCCATGATGCGCTCGACGTTTTCCACGACCACGATGGCATCGTCCACCAGCAGGCCGATGGCCAGCACCATGGCGAACATGGTCAGAACGTTGATGGAAAATCCGAAAGCCGCCAGCACACCGAAGGTGCCAAGCAGCACAACGGGCACGGCGATGGTTGGAATCAGCGTAGCGCGGAAATTCTGGAGGAAGAGATACATCACCAGGAACACGAGCACGATGGCTTCGATTAAGGTTTTTATGACTTCCTTGATCGAGAGTTTCACGAAGGGCGTGGTGTCATAGGGATAAATAACTTTGACGGCCGGAGGTAGGAATTTCTGTAATTCGGCGATGCTTTCCTTCACGGCGGCGGCGGTATCGAGCGCGTTGGCGCCGGTGGCAAGGCTGACGGCGATCCCTGCGGCGGGAAGCCGTTTATAGCGGACGATGCGGCCATAGCTCTGCGCGCCCAGCTCCACCTTCGCCACATCGCGCAGGCGCACCTGCGATCCGTCCGTGTTGACGCGCAGGATGATTTTCTCGAAATCCTCTACCGTCTGCAAGCGCGACTGGGCGCTGATCGTCGCGTTAATCTGCTGGCCTTCCACCGCCGGAAGCCCGCCGATCTGCCCCGCCGACACATCGGTGTTCTGCGCCTGAATCGCCTGGCGCACATCCATGACGGTCAGGTTGTAGCTCAGCAGCTTATTGGGATTGAGCCATATCCGCATAGCGTTGGGATCGCCGAAGACGGTGACGTTGCCCACGCCGTT
>JBFWTA010000168.1:0-5824 GCA_050248075.1 Bdellovibrionales bacterium
CTTAAGGCGGATTTATAAGCAATATGGGGTTTTCAGATTGCGCTAGACACACGCATCCAGCCCGTTCATCTGGCATCTTTTTGCCAGCAGGGGGTCAGCGCAAGATTCGGGCCACGGTGAAGAATCGGTTAACCAGCCGGGCGGTGAAGAAAAAACGGCCGCATTTACAGTGATATGCACCCTATTGACGAATGACTAACTGTTAGTCATTATTATTACCGATGAAGCAAACAACACGGAGTAGGTAAGATGAAACAAAACAGCAAAAACACCGCACGGAAGCACGGTGATTTTAAGAAGGTCGGATATATCTCTTGCAGCCAGATAATCAGCATCGGCGACAATGAGTTCGAAGTTCGCAGCGAGATCACACGAAAAGGCGAAGCGAGAACTTACGCATGGACACGCGCGAAGGGCGGATGGGGATGGAGTTGTGCTAACCATAACAACCTTCCCGCCAAGGTGCAGAAGGTGTTTGATAAGTACCAAGCCGAAGCGCTTCACTACCTAGAGTTCAACCGCGAAGAAATTGCGGCCGAACTCGCGTTCAACGGCGAACCGCATATCCACGTCAGCATAAAGACGACGCCGATGGGCGTCGAAAAGTGCGATGGCTTCGATCAGCAAGCCGCCGCCATGCTGGCTATGTACCGCGCAGCGCCTGAAGGCCACGCTTTTGCAGTTCGGATGATGGAATACTTCAGCCATAATCCCAACGGCTATCAAGACTTGCGCGAACAGTGTGCAGCGTATCTTGAAAAGGCAGGTGTATAATGTTCGTTATTACAATCAACGGCCGCCCAGCAAATATGCAGAAGCTGTCGAAGTATGAAGGCCGCGTCCTGCTCGATCACAACGAAGCCGACCGATACCTATGCGCATCAACCCAGCAAGCGGCGATGCAAATGTTCTTATTCCATTTTGGCTTCACATGGGAAGAACGCGCTGAAGGGATAGAATGCGAAAGCGTTTACGTCCTGAAACCAGAAGGTAAAAAGAAGGAAGGTGCAAAATGACTGCGACGCTTTTAAATCTCGATAGCTTCAGAAAAACCACGCACGCGAAAGTCTTCCTGATGAAGCGCCGCGCCCGCGAAAAGGCTATGAAGCAGCAACGCCTAAGCCGTCTGGCACCATCGCGCGACACATGGCAGCCTGTGGCCGATCTGACGCCGCAGGAAGTGGCCGACGCGCAGGCGGCCGCGAATAGCGCCGCCCTGCTGATGCAGGCTTGCATGGCCGACACGTTCGACGGGCCGGGTGCAGCATGAGCCTGAACGTCTTATCGCTGAACGAAGCCCGCGCAGCGGCCGGGCTTCCACCTGTCCCTGATGATATATCGGCACGCCGTCGCTGGCCTGCGATCTACGCAGCCGCTATTGCGGCGCTGCGCAGCGGCCGCCAGTACGTCGCACAGAAGTGCAGCGACTGGCGCACCGTTTCAGACTGCCTTCTGGACGGCGTTGTAACGATGCACGGGCATATCCCCGGCGTCGTGACGTCGTTCGATGGGTCGCTGCTGTTCTTCTGCCGGTTCGACGCGCATGGCCGGTATTGCCCGGCGCGCGGTTACTGGGTAAAACCGAAGGACTTAAAACCCCTAATCAGTGGAAGGAAAAACGGGGGTAACATGACGCCAGAAATCAAAAGCCATTTAATGTTTATGCAGGTCGCAATCCTGCCGCTGAAGGAAACACTTCAGGCCGTCGACGAAGAACACTTCAAGGCGATGGAAGCAAAGATGCGCACCTTCCAGAACGGCACGATGGACGCCATCTTGCCGCACTATATGTCAATTCAGGATATGCTCACTTCGCAGGAAAACCTGAAGCAAGTAATCGAGATCAGCCAGTGTCTGCGCACGCTGAAGCGCCTGTTAGACGAAGGCGAAGAATATAACAAGCAAAGGAAGGTGGCATCGTGATTGGCGACCGCATCTTCTGGTCGGGCGACGACCGCGCCATCCCCGGCTTCGGCACTGTGAAGTCCGTCGCTGCTGACGGGCTTTCAGTCTACGTCGCGCTGGATAGCGGACACAGCCTGCCGCGCTTTCCTATTGCACGAATCCAGCAGGCTTTCAACGGTGGCCCCGGCCAGCTTGTCACGCAGGCCGCCTATAGGGAATACCGCAGCGCGCCGCGCGGCGAACAGTTCAAGCAACCGAATGGCCGCCCGCGCATGAACTGGCGGCTGGGCTGCGACGAAGCAGCGGAAGCGGTGGCGTGATGCTTCAGCATTTTGGAATCGCCGGGGAAGGCGAAGCGCAGGGGCGCGGCCGGGCGGCTACATCAAAGGAAGCCGCCCGGCAAACCCGCGAAGAACGGCCAAGTCAGTTAAAGATGATCTACGAAATTCTTGCGGCCAGTAACGGCGACTTCACTTATGTGGAAGTCATGGCCGAAGCCCGCAAGCTGATGAACATATCGGAACGGACTGTAACGGCGCGCTGTTCCGATCTTGCATCGGCAGGATGCGTGGAAAAGGGCGAAAAGCGGCCGACGAAGAAGGATGCGCGCGGCCGCGAGGTTATGGGCTGCACTTGGCGCGTCGTAGGGCCGTTCACCGCCATCATTCCGAAGAAGGCACCGCAGCGCCCGGCACCGTTGCCCGAAGACTTCGAAAAGGTGAAGCGTGCTGTCGCCATGTTGCAGATGCTTCCGGGCAATCCAGCCAAGGCCCGCCTTCAGGTCGATAGCTGCATCACGCTTTTGCAATCAGTAGGGAAGTAAGAAAATGGCTTTAGTCGGAAGCATGAAGTGGATTGTTTTATTTGAACGTGAAGCGGGAAGGCCGCCTATGGGCTTCGGCTTGTACGACACGCCGGAAGCAGCGCACGCCGATCTGGCCCGCTTGCAGGGGCTTTACGACTGGATGCACGATGCGCCTAACTTCGTGATACCATTAACGCATCCAAGCGGGGAAATTGCTAATGCGCTACTGGCTCACATGGCTTAAAAATGTTTTAGGGTTTAAGACCAAGGCACCGCGCCCGGCCGCTGCTGTTCATCGGCATGAAGTGGAAGGTTTAATGTTTTACGCGGATATGACAGACGAAGCTATCGAAGCGCTGTTCGTGATGGCCGTTGCGCTAGTGAACGATGGGCTTGGCAAGGAAGGCTTCGGCATCATCAAGGCAGAAGAACTGGCAGAGATTGTGGCGCGTGGCCGTGCGCGCGGGCAGCAGCAGTTCCGCGCTGGCATCCAGACCGGCCGCGTGCAGGTGCTGGCTGCATTACGCAAGGCTGCTGCGAAGCATCCGGGCCGGGTCGATATTTTGAATGCGGTCGCTGAAGAAATAGAACACCTGTCACGCGAAACGCCAATAGTCGCAGGCGACTTAAAGGACATGCAACCGAAGGGAATTAGTGATGCAAGCAATTAAAAAAATGTCTGGCGCGCAGATGAAGAAACAGCGTCTTGAAATGGGCCTTAGCGAAACGGAATACGGTGTGGAACTGGGGAAGACGCCTTACGGCCCAGAACAGAAGCGCAGCCGTGCGATGATTCAGTGTTATGAACGCGGCACAAATCAGCGCGGCGTAGCCGTCGACATTCCTGTCAGCGTCGCGCTTGCGGCCGATCATATCTATCAAAACAAAAAACCTGCAAAGAAGGCGAAGAAGAATGGCTAAATCGAAAACAACAGTCACCCCGGCACAGGTGAAGCAGGCCACGCTGAAGGCCGCCGCCGCACAGGCAGGCGCGCCGGTCGGCGTGTATGAGGAAGTTAGCGTCGATAAACTGAAGCCCTACCCTAAGAACGCCCGCAAGCATCCAGAAAAACAAATCAATGCACTGGTTAAAAGCATTCAAGAGTTCGGATTTACTGCCGCGCCAGTCGTGAACGAAGATTATACCATCATGGACGGTCACGGCCGCGTTCTGGCTGCGACGAAGCTGGGCTATAAAACAATACCCATCATTCGCGTTACCGGCCTGTCGCCTGAACAAGTTTCTGCCTATGTACTGGCTGCGAATAAGCTGGCCGAAACGAGCCGATGGGATAAGCAGCTTGTCGCCGAAGAATACGAAAGCCTTCTGCGTAAAAAGTTCAACGTCGAAGTTATTGGCTTCACCGCAAAAGAAATAAAAAAGCTGAAGCCTGACGTCACTAAGGCCGCGCTACTGAAGAAGGGTGATATTAAGCAGCCCATATCTAAGCGCGGCGATATATGGCTGTTAGGTGAACACCGCTTGATCGTAGGCAAGACTTCCACCATGACAGCAGACGCCGCTGTGAAGCGCTGGGAAGAAGTATCTGGCAAGAGCGCGGTTAACGCTGCTACAGGCGCGCCGTTCGGCGCACCGCAGATCGTGGACAACGTGAAGGGCGACAAAGCGAATGCCACGCAAAAACAAAAGAAGAAAAACAGAAAGTAAAAGAGTTCCTAAGCATCTGGCCCGTCACATCTGGCTATGCACAATCAGGAAGGAAAAGGTTAGACAGCAAGGCGGGAAGTGTTTCTACTGCCCTAAACGAATTGGCAAGCTAACAGCTACTATAGACCATGTTCGGCCGCTATCGGACGGCGGCCGCGATCACGAAAACAATATGGTCGCCTGCTGTCGTGATTGTAATAATAGCAAAGGCAGTAGGAACGTGACACAATGGCTTCTGGATAGGAAGCACCATGAGCAACAGACCGCCGACATTCAAACCGAACATGGGGCTACAGGCTGTCCCGAAAATGGCTTACAGCCCGCCTGAAGACACAACACCTAAGCACCGCATCTATAACCAGCAATGGCGCGACCTGCGTGCCGATCACTTGCGGAAGAACCCGCTGTGCGTCTTCTGTCAGAAGGAAGGCAAGGTCGTAGTGGCACGCATCGTCGACCATATCATTCCGCATAAGGGAAACCGCACGCTGCTGTTCGACCCGACGAACCTTCAGTCGCTGTGTAAGCACCATCACGACGCTGATAAGCAACTGATAGAACGAGGAAAGCGCAAGCGACGGTGTGGTGTTGACGGAATGCCAATAGTTTCAGATAGTTAGTAGGGGGGTCTAAAAGTCTAAAAAGGCGGCGTTCAAGACCGCGCGTTGGGTCAAATTTTTGCAATCGCATAATTCGGGGCTTTTTTTGGGGCCGCATTGGCAGGGGAAGAACGAAGTGTCACGAAGGGGAAGGCCGCCGCAACCGGCGGCGAAGAAAATCCTGAACGGGAATCCGGGCAAGCGAAGAATCCCGCCCGAACCAAAGCTGCGCGCCGGTTCACTTATCGCGCCTGAATATCTTGATCGCGTGGCGAAGGAAGAATGGAATCGCGTCGCACCTGAACTGCATCGCTGCGGCATCCTGAAGGAACAGGGAACGACTGTGCTGGCGGCTTATTGTCAGGCGAAGTCGCGCTGGCTGCTGGCATCGAAGAAGGTGGAAGAATACGGGCTGCTTGCTGAAGGCAGCGCCGGGAACGTAATCGTCAGCCCATACATCAAGATCGCAAACGCGGAACGTGAAGCGATGGTGAAGTATGCGGATAAATTGGGAATGACGCCGCAGGGTCTTAGTGGTATTGCTGTAGATGATGAACCCGAAGCGAAAAACCCCTTCGAAAGCCTTCTTAACAAACCCCCAGCAGCCAGCATCAACTGACTGGCTGGGCCGCGCAATCGCATGGGCTGAAGAAGCTGCGAACGACAGTGCAGGCCGCCGTCATGGTAAATGGGCGCGACTGGCAGCGCAGCGGTTCCTTAAAGACCTAACGAAGCAGCGCACGCCTGACTTCCCTTACTACATGGACGCGAACGAATGCGCCCGCGTGTGCGCCTTCAAATCACTACTGCCGCACGTTGAAGGAAACTGGGGAAGCCCGACGATTA
>JBFWTA010000169.1:0-5815 GCA_050248075.1 Bdellovibrionales bacterium
CTGTATCGTTGCAGTATATAGCAAGAAAATCAATTATTTACACATGTGTCAAATGTTTGACGTGTAAAATAGAGCTGCCGGAAAAAGTGCAGGCTTGTCATGGGTTTCCAGAAATTTCCTTAGAAAAAGCGGTAAGGCGCGGACACCAAAATTTCGCCTCAATCCGATCCAAGAATCCCCATGTCAGGCTGGCCGATAGGGCTGCCCATATTGCGGGGATGTGACATGAAGAAATATATTTTGGGAACGGCTGTATTAAGCGCGGTCGTTTTATGCGCCATACATCCGGCGGAAGCACGTCATGGGCACGGCCATAGCCATTTTTCCGTCGGCCTGAGCGTTGGAAGCTACTATCCGGCCTATTATTATCCGTATTACGTATCGCCGCCGCCGGTCGTATATTCGGTGCCGCCACCGGTCGTATATGAAGCGCCGCCTACCATTGTATATGAAACGGCCGCCGCGCCGGTGATTGTGTCCGGCGAGCCTCCGCCTTTATCGGCCAATCAGACTTCGCCAACCTATATTGACAGCTATGGCCGCACCTGCCGGCAGTTTCAATCGACGGCGGGCGGACCCGCTTTCGGTACCGCCTGTCTTCAGCCGGACGGAAGCTGGCGGGCCGTGCAGTAAATTGCCCGGCAATCTACTCGGTGGCTGGATGCATGGCCGGACGTACCGATGCGTTCGAGGAAATGAACGTATGATATGGCAGCCGCGCGACGTGGCGCGATAAAACGACCGATGCAAGAATGAAGGTCAGAAACGACGCAAGAAAATACCCGAAGCCGTAATAAGCAAATCCCGCCTGTATGCTCCCCCAGGTGAAGACGGCATTCGTCGCCAAAAATACGGTCTGAATGATCAGACAGGCCCTGCGGTTATCGAAATAGGTCAACAGCACGAGCAGGAACAAAGTCAAAATCTGGAAAAATGCGCCGAGCAGGCCGTAGCGCAGCATACCTACCTGCTGATAATTGCCTTTAATGAATGCAATAATCTGCGGCGCCATAAGCGTGCCAAGAAAGGCGATACTGCCTTGCATCAGAAAAAACAGGCCGGCGCTGCCGAATATGCTGCGCACGACGGCAAGATGGTTGCGCTGAATTTTTGCGAAACTCGCCTTCTTTTCGATGTCGCGATAAAAGCGCGTGTAATGCTCGAAGAAATGCGTTTCCGTGTTGAAGAGAAACAGCGCCATCGCCGGGACCGTGGTCAGATAGGCGATAAACATTGTACTGTCGTAATAGGGATAGATAACGAGTCCATTGCTCAATTTGGTGGCTTCCGGGGCGAACCACATCATCCATTTATCGATCCATATGGCCATGTTGTAGACAAGGCCGCTAACGGCAATCTGCCAGTAACCCCGGAAATAGGACATGAAGGCAAAGGGCTTGCGGATCGGGTAGGGGTATTCCGCCAGCACATTGCCTAGCAACAAGGCCACGATCACCGACAGACCGATGGAAAATCCGTTTAGCAGTCCGGTCGCGCCATAGCCTTTTGCCAGCGACATGCTGGCCAGCACGGCAATGATCATGCCGAACAGGAAGGCACGCGTAATAAGCCTGTAGTTGCGCAGCGCGGAAATAAAAATGCCAACCAGCCACACCGCGCTGAGCAGTAGGAAGTTTACAACGGCGCTGATGGCAAGAAGGGTGTCGAGCTTGGCGTAAACGCAATAGAAAGCGACGGCGATAACCAGTTCCACCGCCCACATCAGACCCAGGGCGCCCAATAGCATGCCCGGCGCGTTCGATACGTCGCGGCGGTAAATGCAGTCGGATAAATACCGGGTCACGATCATAAAAACCGGCCCGGAGATGACCAGCGAAAACGAGAAGTTGTAAATAAGAATGACGCGGAAATCGAACAGCACCTGAATATCGACCAGCGAAGTGCCGAGGGCGGCAATGGCGCCCAACGCGAGAACCGTGAACAGCCATGGCCCGGCCGAGGCGAATGCCGAATGCAGGCAGGCGCCGACAAGACCGGAAAGATTATCCTGCCGGTAAAGCTTGCGAAGTACGAAACCTATGCCTGCCATATTGTTTATGCCGCGGTTTAGGCGGCTTCCTTCTCGATTTCGGGTTCGGGTTGCGGTGCCTTTTCACCCTGAACAATCAGCTTGTGATAAAGCGTGGCGTAAGCTTCGCGCTGGTCTTTTTTGCTATAAAATTTGCTTACGCGCTGGCGAATGGCCGCGCTGCAATTCCTGTAATAATCCTTATCGGTCAGAAGGCGCTGCAGCGCATCGGCGACGGCCTGGGGGCTGCCGAGCGAGACGACGGCTCCGCCTTCGCCGAAATGCGGGTCTTCGCGGCTGCTGCCGAGAATCATTTCATGGCACGCGCCGACATCGGTGGCGACCGTTGGAATGCCGGCGGCGCCGGCTTCGAGCACCACCAGCGGCTGGGCTTCGCTCAGGCTGGTCAGCACGTTGACATCGATGATGCCGAAGTAATCGCGCACATCCACCTTGCCGGTGAAAATGACGGTTTCTTCCAGCTGCAGATGCTCGACCAGCGCACGGCATTCGCGGGCATAGGCGGGATCTTCGTCGGCCGGGCCAAGGATATAGGCCACGACATCCGGCACGGACTGGCGCAGCATCTGTACCGCCTTGATGTAGGTTTTGATATCTTTGATCGGCACGACGCGGCCGATAAGCGCTACGGTCGGCGGATGCGGCTTGCGTTCGATGCTTCCATACATGGCGTCGTCGATCCCGTTGGGAATGACATTCATTTTGCGCGCGCTGGCGCCGTCCATGCGCTGGAATTCCTGATTGCCTTCGTAAAGCGTTATAATTTCATCGGCCGCGTCGTAACAGAAGCGCGAGTAATTGCCGAACGTGTCGATCCATAAGTCCTTCAGGTCGCGCTCGCGTCCGCCCGCGGACACAGCCAGATTGACGCCGCGCGGGTCGTCGATCCAGTCGGCGCTGGCGATTTCGATACGGCGTTCGTTGGTATAGATGCCGTGTTCGGTGACGATGCAGGGGCGGTTGGTTTCGAGGCTGGCGCGGGCCAGCATCAGGCCGGCATAGCCGGTGCACATCGAATGATACACCTTTGCATGCGGCAGATCGGCGAGCAAAATGCTGAACAAGCCGCCGAACAGACCGCGCCACGACCAGAAATAGTCGAGGAAGGGTGTTTTCGGCATGGTGGATTCGTAAATATGCAGCAGCAATTCCCACATGGCGGGCGAATCCAGCAATTGCTTGCTGCCCAGTTTCGACCGCAGCGGCGCGAGGCAGCCGATCACGTCCGCAAGATCGCTGATGGTAGCGCGGGACTGCAGCTTGCGCAGCGCGGCTTCCAGTTTAACGAACAGCGCCTTTTCATCCGAAGGCGACAGGCGCTTTCCTTCCGGCAGATTTTGTAGCCGCAGGGTTTTGAGATTTACGACATTCGGCGGCAGTTCGTAGACTTTATTGGTCGGGGCATTGGGGCTTACCAGCGCCACAAGCGTAAAGGTAAGGTCGGGATGCATCTTGATAAGTTCGTGCGTCCAGCTCGAGACGCCGCCCGAGACATAGGGATAGGTGCCTTCCAGGATCAGGCAGATATCGGCTTCCGGCTTGTGGTTATGCGACATGGCGTGCCTCCGGCGGCGAGGAGGGATGCTTGCCCCAGACTCCCGAACCTTCCCAAACCAGGGGCAGGTTCGCGAGGTCATTATAGGCGGCATCGGTCGAAATACGATATGTGGGTGCATGGGCGGCGGCCAGCTGGCGCAACTCGCCGAAGCGCTTGAGGCGGAACAGGGCCTCCATGTACCAGAGCACCGCCGAAAGCTGAGGATCCGCGGCTTCCACCAGCGGCTTGAGCCATTCGCAGGACTTTTCGGGCATGTTTTCGCGCAAATACAGGCGCGCCAGCTTGATGCGCCAGGCCGGGTCGTCATGTTGCGCCAGACAGGCTTCGTAAATATGTATGGATTTTATGCGCAGCGACTGGCGGTTATTATCGTCCAGCAGGTCGGCATGCGCATAATCGTCATAAAGCTCCGCCAGTTCCAGCTTGGCCGGATCGTGATCGGGAAGATCCCTTAATTCATTTTCAAGCCGGATATACCGGGCCATGAAATCACGCTCGATCTTGGCAAGCGCGGTGGCGGCCTGAACGCGCACCGCCGCGTTGCGGTCCCGCGCCGCCTGAAGGAGCAGGGGAGCGAAGGCGGGGCGGAAATAACGGGCGATCTTGGCGATGGCCATTTGCTTTTGCAGGATGCCGCCGCCGGAAAGAATGTCGCGGAACGGCTCGACGCCGGTCGAGGATTCGAAATCGTCGAGGCCGAAGGAAATACGTTCGTGCAGATGGTCGCTTTCGCGCGTTTCATGATGGTCGAACATATTGTCGATCCATTCGGAGGGCGAGGTGGCGTTAGGCGACTGGCGCGTATAAATCAGGGCGGCGATCAGGCCGATGCCGGCGCCGAAGGGGCCCGTCGCAATCAGCAGGGGCAAAAGGTACAGGCTGAAACGCTCGCCGTGACGGCGGTACGAATGCAGGGCCGAAAGCGCCGTGAGGCCGATCGAGCCCAGATAAAGCGCGAGCGCCAAAAGAATGCCGTACTCATGATTGAGCGTAAGGATCGCGGCGCAATTTGCGATCAGGCTCGCAAAGGCGACGCCGTGGAAATAACCCGGTGATGCGGGAGGGGACATCGGCGCATCCTTCATGTTCAGGCTGCGTTTTCAGTCGGCTCGTTGACGATGTCCGGTTGTTCGGCCTGCACCGGCGGCGCTTCGCTTTTGACGCGCTTCTTCTTTTTGGCCTTGGTTTTTGCGGCGGCCGGCTTGTGCTGGGCGGCGTCTTCGTACTTGTTGATATTGACGCAGACGCGCGCGATCCATGTGCATACCAGGCGGAAGACCTCATGCGTGCGGATGCCGAGATCGGTAAAGCCGATTTCCTCGATCTTGAGCATGCCGAAGATGGCGCCGGTGGATTCATCGACGATGGGGCCGGCGAGCATGCCCTGGCCGGCAAGAATTTTTTCGTCGTCCTCGCGCACGATGCTCAGCACCTGATTGTCGCGCAGCACGCGGCGGGTAAGCATGGAGCCGGCGGTAAAGCGATGCTCGTAATTATCGTCTTTCGACCAGTCATAGGCCGTGTCGAGGGCCAGCGCGTTATTCTTCCACCGGTAGAGCGAAAACTTTTTGGGGTTGAGGGCGACACGGACCAGCTTTTCCACGCCCGCCATGGCTTCGTTCGGGTCGAGCGTTTCCAGGGTTCTGGCCACTTCGTAAACGGTGAGCACGCTGCAGCGCTCTTCGGCCAGGCGCAGTTCCAGACGTTCCTTCGACTGTTTTGCGGCCTTGTAGTTTTCGACGATTGCGGCCGCGGCCTGCTCGGATTTCCAGAGCTGGTTAAGAAGATTCTTCTTTTCCTCGCGTTGACGGGCGCGGATGCTGCCCAGAACAAGAGCCGTGACGACCCACAGGAAAGGCGTAAGGGTCGCGCGCAGAATGTATTCATACATTGTTTCGGACATGCTCTGTTCCGGCATGTTTCCGACAAGCAGGAACGCGCTGGCGAGGATGGCTGAAATAAGGGCTTCGACGGGGCCGTACTGGACGGTTACCACCAGCACGATGATCCAGAACGGATGCAATTGCATGTTAATGAACCGGACCCCGTCGCCGAACATAAGGTCGATAAGCACGGCCGCGATCAGGAACACCAGAGTTTCGATGATCGCGGAACGGTTGATTGGCGGAATAACCGTTTCTTCCGGCGGTACGGCGGCAAATTGAGTGTTGGCAACAGCCGAAGCGTTGGCGGCAGGCAGTTTGACG